>JAZNFN010000037.1:0-26275 GCA_045576035.1 Christensenellaceae bacterium | reverse complement strand
CAGACAAGGCAGAGAAAAAGCAACTTACAAGTCAAAATCACCAGCATTAGACGAATGTCCCCAAAAGCGTGGCGTATGCTTGTCAGTTACCACAACTACTCCGAAGAAGCCTAACTCAGCTCTTCGTAAAATTGCCCGTGTACGTTTGACCAACAAAGCAGAAGGTATCGTTTACATTCCCGGTGAAGGTCACAACCTTCAAGAACACAGCTCTGTTCTTATCCGTGGTGGTAGGGTTAAAGACTTACCTGGTGTAAGATATCATATCGTACGTGGCGCTCTTGATACTGCCGGCGGGGCAAAACGGAAACAAGCAAGGTCAAAATAAGGCGCTAAACGCCCCAAATAAGGTAATTTAACAAAACGACAGAATTAGCTTAAACAAAAGACACCTACTTATAATCGGAATATTCGGAAAATTAACCCGATTTGGTAGGCAGTATGTCGAAAGACAGAAGGTTCGCTACCTATATTTAGGCAAGCGATAGCTGTACTAAAACAAGGGTTTACCCTTAAAGAGCACTAAATTTAAGTGCAAAAAATTTAAAGGAGGATTTAATTATGCCAAGAAGAGGCAATATTGCAAAAAGAGACGTTTTGCCCGACCCCGTGTATAGCGATAAGGTTGTAACCAAACTTATCAACCAAGTTATGCTCGAC
This sequence comes from Christensenellaceae bacterium, assembly GCA_045576035.1. GTDB lineage: Bacteria > Bacillota > Clostridia > Christensenellales > Borkfalkiaceae > UBA1259. The sequence goes on along the minus strand of JAZNFN010000037.1, from coordinate 25,615 downwards.
GGTAAAAAGGGTATTGCGCAAGGCATTGTTTACGAAGCGTTTACATCTGCTGCTGAAAAAGTCGGCGCTGATGCAAAAGAAATGTTCGTTCAAGCGCTCAACAACATCATGCCTATGGTAGAAGTAAAAGCAAGGAGAGTCGGTGGTGCAAACTATCAAGTTCCTATCGAAATCCGTGCTGAAAGAAGACAGACGCTTGCAATCAGATGGTTGGTTGCCGCAGCAAGAAAGAGAGGCGAAAGAGAAATGGCTGCTCGTCTTGCAGGTGAACTTGTTGACGCTTTCAACAACACCGGTAGCGCTGTTAAGAAGAAAGAAGACACTCACAGAATGGCGGAAGCAAACAAGGCATTCGCACATTTCAGATTTTAATTTGGGAGATACAACATTATGCCGAGAGATTTTGATTTAGGTGTAACTAGAAATATAGGTATAATGGCGCACATCGACGCTGGTAAAACCACTACTACCGAACGTATTTTGTTCTATACCGGTAAAACCCATAAGTTAGGCGAAACCCACGAAGGTGGCGCAACTATGGACTGGATGGTTCAGGAACAGGAACGTGGTATTACCATTACGTCTGCTGCGACCACTTGCTATTGGAAAGGACACCGTATTAACATTATTGATACCCCCGGACACGTTGACTTCACCGTAGAAGTTGAAAGGTCACTCCGTGTTCTTGACGGCGCCGTTGCAACTTTCTGTGCAAAGGGCGGTGTTGAACCCCAAAGTGAAACGGTTTGGAGACAAGCAGATAAGTATAAAGTCCCCAGAATAGCATACGTTAACAAGATGGATATTAACGGCGCTAACTATGATAACGCTATTAATATGATGAAAGAAAGACTTCACACGAACGCTCTTCCTATCATTCTTCCCATCGGTAAAGAAGATACTTTCAAAGGTATCGTTGACGTTATTACAAGAAAAGCATATATCTATCTTGACGATTTAGGTAGAGAAATCGACGTTACCGACGTTCCCGCAGACATGCAAGATAAAGTTGAAGAATGCAGAGCGCAGGTAGTTGAAATCGCTGCTGAAATGGACGACGCTTTAATGGAAAAATATTTCGAAGAAGGCGACCTTCCCGTTGAAGATATTAAGAAAGGCTTGCGTGCTGCAACGCTCGCTATGAAAGTAACGCCTGTTCTTTGCGGTTCGTCTTACAGAAACAAAGGTGTTCAAAACCTTCTTGACGCCGTTGTTGATTATCTCCCTAGTCCTTTGGACGTAGGTGCTGTAAGCGGTCTTAATACGAAAGGCGAAGAAACTACAAGAGAACCAGGTGACGACCAGCCGTTCAGTGGTCTTGCATTTAAGATTATGACCGACCCGTTTGTTGGTAAACTTGCTTTCTTCCGTGCTTATTCGGGTGTATTAAAGACTGGTTCTTACGTTTACAACAGTGTAAAGGGTAAGAGAGAACGTGTAGGTCGTATTCTCCGTATGCACGCTAACCACAGAGAAGAAGTTGACGCTGTATATTCAGGTGAAATTTGCGCTATCGTTGGTTTAAAAGATACCACCACAGGTGATACCCTTTGCGATGAAAACAGTCAAATTATACTTGAACAAATGGAATTCCCAGACCCCGTTATCAACGTAGCTATTGAACCTAAGACCAAAGCTGGTCAAGAAAAAATGGGACTTGCTCTTGCAAAACTTGCAGAAGAAGACCCCACGTTCAAGGCTTACACTGACCAAGAAACAGGTCAAACCATTATCGCTGGTATGGGTGAATTACACCTTGAAATTATCGTTGACAGATTGCTCCGTGAATTTAGGGTTGAAGCAAACGTAGGTAAGCCACAAGTTTCTTATAAGGAAACTATTAGACAAGCTGTTGAAGCAGAAGGCTTATTCAAACGTCAATCTGGTGGTCACGGTCAGTACGGTCACTGTAAAATTCGTCTTGAACCACAAGAACCTGGTAAAGGATACGAATTCGTTGATGAAACCGTTGGTGGTTCAATTCCTAAGGAATTTATCCAACCTATCAACAAGGGTATTCAAGAAGCAAGTAAGAACGGTATTTTGGCAGGATACGAAGTCGTTGACTTTAAGGTAACCGTTTACGACGGTAGCTATCACGACGTTGACTCGTCAGAAATGGCGTTCAAAATTGCAGGTTCAATGGCTCTTAAAGACGGTCTTGCAAAAGCAAAGAGCGTACTCTTAGAACCGGTTATGAAAGTTGAAATCGTAACGCCCGATGATTACTTCGGCGACCTTATGGGTAACGTTACCGCACGTCGTGGTATTATCCAAGGCACTGACGACAGAAACGGCGTAAAGGTTATCGACGCTCATATTCCACTAGCAGAAATGTTCGGTTACGCAACAGACCTTCGTTCAAGAACACAAGGTCGTGGTAACTACACAATGCAATTCTCACACTATTCTGAAGTACCTAAATCGGTTGCAGAAAAGATTATGGGAAAAAAGGCGTAATTAACTGTTGACAATTTAGAATATTTATTGTAAAATAGAGTTACGTTGTAAAAATATTAAAAAAACAAATAAAATAAAAAAATATAATTATTGAAAATTTGGAGGAAACTATAATGGCAAAGGCTAAATTCGAAAGAAACAAACCGCACATTAACATCGGTACTATCGGCCACGTTGACCACGGCAAAACCACCCTTACCGCTGCAATCACCATGACTATGGCTGCTAAGGGTCAAGCTAAGAAAATGAAGTATGACGAAATCGATAAGGCACCGGAAGAAAAGGCAAGAGGTATTACAATTAACACCTCACACGTTGAATATGAAACCGCAAATCGTCACTATGCACACGTTGACTGCCCCGGACACGCTGACTACGTTAAGAACATGATTACCGGTGCTGCTCAAATGGACGGCGCAATCCTTGTTGTTGCTGCTACCGATGGACCCATGCCCCAGACCAGAGAACACATTCTTCTCGCTCGTCAGGTTGGCGTACCCTATATTGTAGTATTCATGAACAAATGTGACCAACTCGACGACCCAGAACTTTTGGAACTCGTTGAAATGGAAATCAGAGAACTTCTCTCTGAATATGGCTTCCCTGGAGATGATACTCCTATCATCAAAGGTTCGGCTCTTAAAGCTCTTGAATGCGCACAAGCAAACGAAAGCGATGCAGTATTAAACGCTGCTGAAACCAAATGTATCCAAGAACTTATGGACGCAGTTGATAGTTATATCCCTGCTCCTGAACGTGACGATGCAAAACCTTTCCTTCTCCCTGTAGAAGACGTATTCACGATTTCTGGTCGTGGTACCGTTGCAACTGGTAGAGTAGAACGTGGTGTTGCAAAAGTTAACGACCCCGCTGAAATCGTAGGTCTTTCTGAAGAATCAAGAAACACTGTTATTACCGGTCTTGAAATGTTCCGTAAACTTCTTGACGAAGCACAAGCAGGTGACAACGTAGGTGCACTTCTCCGTGGTATCGACAAGAAAGATATCGAACGTGGTCAAGTTATCGCTAAACCTGGTTCAGTTAAACCCCACACCGCATTCGAAGGTCAAGTTTATATCCTTACCAAAGAAGAAGGTGGACGTCACACTCCGTTCTTCAACAACTATCGTCCTCAGTTCTATTTTAGAACTACCGACGTTACCGGTTCAATCAAACTTCCCGAAGGCGTAGAAATGGTTATGCCTGGTGACAACATTAAGATGGACGTTGAACTTATCACTCCTATCGCTATGGAAGAAGGTCTCCGTTTCGCTATCCGTGAAGGTGGCAGAACCGTTGGTTCAGGCGTTGTTTCTAAAATCGTTAAATAATTGATTTTAGCATAAAAGCAAATTAAAGGTGCAGGAAACTGCACCTTTTTTGTAAATATATTATATTGTATAAAATATAATTGTATACAATAGAAAAACTAAACTAAAAAATTTTGTCTTAATAGGGTAATGTTTAAAAAAATAAAACGACTTGTCTTATCTGACAAGTCGCTCTATTTTGTTCGTTATTAGTTAAAGGAATCTTTATAAGCTTTACCGAATTTGAAAGCAGGAATTTTAGTTGCTTCAATTTTAATTTTTTCTTGCGTTTTGGGATTGATACCTTCTCTTGCAGGTTTAGACTTTATTTCAAAAGTACCGAAACCTGAAATTTGAATTTTTTCCCCAGCGTTAAGTCCGTCCGTGATTGCACCGATAACACCGTCAAGTGCTACGGCAGCGTCTTTAAGCGTAAAACCTGCTTTATTTGCGATTGCCCTTACCAACTCATTCTTATTCATTTAAGAACCCTCCATAATTTTATATACTTATTATACCACATATAAAAATTATTTCAATAGTTTTTTAAAAATTTTTAGTGTTTTTTGCTTATTTTTACACATTTTTAGCGTTTTTATGTGATTTAATGCCTTTTGCTTGACAAAAATAAAGCATTTTCTTAATATTAAGTGCGATTTATAAATAAGGATAGTAACGTTTTGAAAAATTTTAGCGTTAATTTTTCTACGTCATTTGATGAAAAAGCAAAAATAATAAGCAAAATTGCACCGTATTCTAAGGTTCTATTTTTAACCTTAAAAAAAGAAAATGAGCAAAAAATAAAGTTAATAAATGCGTGCAAAATTTTGGGATTAAAAATTATAACGGTGTATTTGGAAAGTAATTTTTCATTCTCAGTAGATAACGTTTGTGAACTTTTTAATATGCCCGAAGACGTTCGTGCTATAATGACTGATGAAAGTACTTTGGTTGATACGGTAAAATATGTATCAAAAATTAAAAACGTACCGTCAATTTTTATGCTTGACCATATAGTAAACGGAATGTTTTGCCATAAAGTTTTTATTAGAAATGGTTGTGGCGTTGACGTTTTTTGCGCTGACGGTTATCAATATTTTATATTAAACAATCTAATAGATTGTGTATCACTTTATCAAACGGCTATGTTTTATCCTATTTGTTTAATAGACATATTAGCAAGAAGCAAATTTATAAACGTTGCTTCTAATAAGTTATTTTTTGATTTTAAGCGAATAATTATAAAGTTAGTGCAAAGTCTTTTATTAAACGACAACAGTAATGCTTTGCGTTATATCTTACATATTGAAAATACGTTGTATAAAAATCAAGAATTATTTTACCAAAGTTCACCGTTTATCACTAAGACTATTTTAGGTGGGTATGATAGTGATACGTTTTTAAGTTTGTTAAATTACATTGCTAAACATTATACCACTGCTTTTGCAATTAAAAATATCAATAGTGAGGATTATGCTTTACGGGCAAAAGACCTTTCGTTTATAGCAAACGTAAAACCTTTGACGGCATTAAAGTGGATTAAAAGTCAACTTGAAATTTTAGGCTGTAAGACTTTTAATATTGACGACGTAAAGCACGAAGTGAAAAGTATTTACAGTTTATTTTTGAAGTTAGTAAAAGAATATAAAAGGTTAGGTGGCGTAATAAAAGAGCCAACGTATATAGAAAAACGTGCAATTGAACTATCGGGCGATACTATGTTTGGATTAAATTTTTTCACTTTATACCGTGAGTGTGTAAAAATATAGGGTATAAAAAAAACAAATCAGTCAATACTCTTTCCAAAAGGAGAGAGTATTTTTATGTTTAAAAGGTTTGCGGTAACTATCGCATCGATTTTAATGATTACGTCTATATATGTGCAAAGTTTAACACCTGTGTTTAACGGCTATTCTAATACATACGAACTTTATTTAGAAAATAATAGTTCAATTGCACGCATAATCACAACTGATAGAGTGGGCTATTATTTGTTCCCAAACGTAAAGGGCGAAAGTTGCAAGGTTGAAAAACAGGGTTTTAATGTCTATAAGTTTTTTGAGCAAATGGGTGCTGAAATTTTATTTATAGAAACAACCGAAGACGTTATATGTTATTACGGATACAGCCCCAACGTTAAATACCATAAGCAAGTTTTGGGGCATACCATAAATCTTCACGTTGCGGTAGGGAAAAATGAAGTAACGTTAGGCGCTCCGCTAATTTATGGAAGTTTTTAAAATTTTAAGTATAAAAGCAAAAAAAGTTGTCAATAATCAACCTACAAAGTAAAAAGGAGAAAAATTATGAAAAAATCAAACGGAAGACTAATTATGTTTATGAGAAGAAACGCAGTATATCTTGTTCTTGCACTGTGCATCGTTGCGGTAGGGTTATCAATAACCTTTATGCTTTTATCTGATGCAAGTGTAGATAGTACGCTTGACTCGGGCAAGAACCCACCTGTTATAGAAACGCCTATTGAACCAGACGAACCCGTAGTAAAACCAGACGACCCGACTGAACCGACCGAGCCTGTAATAAAACCTATAACGTTTATTATGCCTGTAAACGACGTTACTGCAATTACTGAATATTCTGAAAGTATGGTATTTAACAGCACGTTGGGGCATTATTCAGCGCATCTTGCAGTGGACTTTTACGCCCCCGAAGGCACCGAAGTTGTTGCTGTATACGACGGCACGATTAAAAGTGTTGAAAGTTCGCTTCTTAAAGGCACAACCGTAACGATTGACCACGGCAACGGTCTTTATAGCGTTTACAATTCGCTTGCTGACGGCGATGCGGTAATTGTTGGACAATCAGTAAAGCAAGGCGACGTTATCGGTGAAGTTTCGGTTACAAACCGTCAAGAATATAAAAACGGTGCGCATCTTCACTTTGAGGTTACCGAAAATGGCACGACAATAGACCCCGCCAAATACCTTGAATTTGACGAAAAATAGTTTTGAAGTTATAAATAAGTTTTACCCCGAATAAGATAATTTGTATATATCTTGTTCGGGGATTTTTTATGAAAAAAACAGCTTTTATATTGTCTTTGCTTTTAGCAATTACTATCATTTTTCCGTTTTCTGCGTGTAGTGGTAATAAATTAGAGCGTACTAATTATCAAATACAAGTAACGCTTGACGGACATACGTTGACGGGCAGTCAAACGGTAGAATATTTTAACGATGGTGAAAACGTGGTGGAAAACTTAAAGTTTAATCTTTTTGCAAATGCGTTTAGGTCGGGTGCAAAATATTCGCCTATTTCAGCGCAATATATGGGTAAAGCATATCCAAACGGTATAAGTTACGGTGATATGAAAATTGACGGCGTGTTTTTCGGCGAAAAACCGTTACAGTATCAAGTGTGTGGTGAAGATTTAAATGTCTTAGACGTAAAGTTAGAAAACCAAGTTTTCCCAAACGAAAGTGTGTGTATAAAGATAGATTTTACAGTCAATTTGGCAAACGTTATTGCACGCACAGGCTATAACAATAAAACTATAAATCTTGCAAATTTTTATCCTATACTTTGTGCAAAGCAGGACGGTAGGTTTTACGAATGCGTATATTATGCTAACGGTGACCCGTTTTTTAGTGATTGTGCAGATTATACCGTAACGCTTACTTGTGATGAAAATTACGTCGTTGCATCAAGTGGCAGTATAGAGAGTGCCTCACAACTTGACGGCACGATTGAACGAACATATAAAATTCAAAATGCACGTTCGTTCGCTTTCGTTTTAAGCAAAAATTTTGAAACTATAACCGATAATTCTACGGGGATAGAAATCAACTACTATTATTACGACGATAAAGAGCCGTTAAAATCCTTGGATTATGCAGTAAAGAGTATAAACACTTTTAGTGAACTGTTTGGTGAGTATCCGTATAAAACTTACTCTGTGGTGCAAACAAAATTCGTTCAAGGCGGAATGGAATTTCCCGCACTTGTGATGATAAGTGATGACTTGACAGGACTTCCTTACGGTGAAGTGATAGTGCACGAAACGGCGCATCAATGGTGGCAAACGGCAGTGGGCAATAATGAAATAGAATACGGATTTTTAGACGAAGGTTTAGCCGAATACTCAGTAGTATTATTTTATGAAAAATTCGCAGAATACGGCTATACAAGAGAATCGCTTATACAGTCTAGCGAAAGCACTTATAAAGTTTTTTGTTCGGTTTACGATAAACTTTTCGGCAAAGTAAACACTACTATGACTCGTAGTCTAAAAGATTTTTCTAGTGAATACGAATACGTTAATATTGCTTACATAAAGCCTTGCATAATGTATGATACTTTGCGAAAAACCATAGGCGATAATAGGTTTTATAAAGCGCTTAAACGCTATTATGAAAACTATAAATTCTTAAATGCGACCCCTGATGATTTAGTCGGTGCTTTTGAAAAAGTTGGTGCAGACAGCAATGGCTACTTTGAAAGTTTCTTTAATGGAAAAGTTATAATCTAACTCTTAAATTATATACAGTCTATGTGCATAAACAGCGCATAGACTGTTTTTTATGATTATTTTCCAAAAAAGTAATGTTTTAGCCTTTAAAACAAATATTATTTATTGACAAAATACTAATAAAATGTTAAACTAATTAAGTATAAAAATTAATTTGGCAAGGAGATTTTATGAAAAAATTCTTGAATATACTTCTTGTTGGGCTATTAGCTATTGCAACTGCGGTTATGTGCGTTGCTTGTACGCCTGACAATAACGGCGGAACGGGTGGAAAGAGTGGACTTTTGCTTAAAAAAATCGACGGTGTTTATACCGTTTACGATTACGTTGCTGTTGAAGGTGAAACTACGCTTGACATCGGTGAAGTTCTTAAATCTAAAAATATTACCGAAGAAATCAATATTAAGGCAGGCGCTTTTGACGGTGTAACCACGCTTACTAAAATTATCGTTCCCGCAAACGTAAAAGAAATTGCAGAGGGCGCATTTAGAAAGATGAGTAATCTTAAAACCATAGAACTTCCTTTCGTTGGCAAAACTGTAAATTCTGACGCATTCTTTAAAGAAAGTGCTACTGCTACCGATAAGTCGGTTGACAAAGCAAGAACTATTGCACACTTGTTTGGCACGGAAGAATACGACGGGGGCAAAAACGTTACAATCAATGCAGGGAACACAACAGTAAGTTGTTATATGCCCGTAACGCTTGAAAAGGTTATTATAAACGCTCAAAAGGTTAGCGAAGGCAAAAATTCTTACAGTATTCCTATGCACGCTTTCGACGGTGCGACTAACTTAAAGGCTGTTGAACTTAAAGGCGCAATGCTTGGTGCAATCGGTGAAAGTGCGTTTAGCGGCTGCATAGCGTTAAAGTCTATCGAAATACCTGAAACGGTTAAAACCATTTATAGTAACGCATTTAGCGGTTGCAGTAAACTTGAAAAGGTTATATTTAAGGGTACTGTTAAATTAGAAAATAGCGTATTTAGTGGTTGTAAGCAAATTAAGTATATGGGTGAAAGTGTTGAAACTGCACCGACGGTTGAAACGGTTAGCCTTAAAAACGTAACTGCTCTCGGTGAAAATACACTTGATTTTGCAAACGAATACGTTACTTATCAAGTATTCGACGCAGGCATGCTAGATTTAGTAAAAGCATTTGGTGAAACCAAATATAATTATTAATTAACAATAATAAAAATCCCCACGACAGTGGGGATTGATTTTTACCTAAAATATAAATCCGCTTAAAAACTCTTTTAAGCGGATTTTATTATTTACTATTCTGTTACAGTAACTGACGTAAGCGTGTATTTTAGTGCGCCCATTTGAGCAAAAGTGTTATATTCAACTAACGTTTCGGCATATTCTACGGGCAATGCTCTAAAAGGAATTTTATCCGTTTTACTCTTTTGAATTACAACGTATTGTGCTGAACCGGCGTTATCAGTTCCACCGATAACAAAACTCATATTCTTAACGGACATTTTTTCTGGTTCACTTGTAGCACCATTAAAACTAATTGTTACGTCTTCTGTGTTTTCGGAATTGTTCTTAATCGACAAGGTCTTTGGTGCACCGTAAGTTGGGGAAACGGTCGGGACCGAAGTACTGCTTTCAACTGCTACGTCAAGATTTCTAATTGCGAACAACAACTGAACGTTATCTATTGCTTGCTTTATTGAATAACCGTGAGTTTTTTCCGTTTCAAAGTCAACAAGTTTACTTACTAATTCTGGTGAAGTAATATCGATATCTTTTATTTCAGCGTTAATTTCTTCGGGCGTCTTTTTGTCAGACTGATAATATTTTTTAGTTTGAACGTAAGAAGATTGATTATACTTTGTAACGTATTCAAAGATTTGAAGCGATTCAGCAAGCGTTTTAGTTTCGGTATCAATTCTTACAAAAGCGTTTTTAAGTATCGTCCTTGAATATATGGGTGCGAAAGAGTAGTTTGCTGAATAGAAGTAAGCTTCACTATAAATCTCTTCGGTGTAAGTTGTTCCGTTTATCGTTGTATCAATGCTGAATTCAGTCTTAATATGGTGAATATCACTATCGGTATAATTGATATCCGTTTGTACACCGTTTGGTAAACTTCCTACGTCACCGTAAAAGGTTGAAACGTATTTACCGTTACTGTAAGAGGGAAGAAGTTCTTTATCCAAATTTTCGTTTATCTTTAACGATGAGTTGTATTCGGAAACATAATTAACGTCATAAGTTAAAACTTCTTTATATTTAGTGTTAAAGTTGGTGGGAGCACCGTCGCCCCCGGCGAAGTTTTGGTTAAACGTAAGTGGTACGGCGGGTACGCAACTGCACCCCGAAAGCAACGTGATACATGCGACTATTAATGCCGTAAGTGTCAAAAAAATCTTTTTCATTTAAGTTCTCCGTTATTAAATTCTAATATATAATACCATAAAATAAAAAAATTGTAAAACTTATCTATAAAAAACTTTAAAAGTTCTAAAAATATGTTACAATAGAAGTATGATAAAACTTATAACAACCGATTCATACTTCAATTTATTCAATATTTTAGTGAAAGAACTTGACGGCAAGTGCAATCGTGCTAACGGGCGCAACGTTATTTTTTGCGAAGAAAAAGTTTCGCTTATGGCAGAACGAATGATTTGCGCTTCATTTGGCGGAAGTTTTAATACCGACGTGTATTCGTTCGGTAATTTTATGCGTGTCAAAAAACCCTTAGAAAAAATATTGACCAAGGAAGCAAGTGCGATGGCGGTTAAAAGAATTTTATCCGACGTTAAACTTTCGTGCTTTAAGTCAAGTAGGGCTATGCTTGCGCCTACGCTTAGTGAACTTATAATGCAACTTAAAAGTGCCAAGGTTACCCCAAACGATTTGCTTTATGCAATAGAGCAGTCTTCGGGTATGCTTAAAAATAAACTTACCGATATTTATAGTGTTTTTGTTGCTTACGAAGAGTTCATCAATACGCACGGTTATGAAGACCAAAGTTCTTCATTATCCTATTTACCCGAAATTATATCGGAAAGCAAGGATATTGCCCGTGCGGACGTGTATTTGGTTGGCTTTTCAGGATTCACTGCACAAATGCGCTCTGCAATAAATACGCTTATTGAAAAAGCGGGCAACGTTACGGCCATACTTTGCAAGGGTGATAATCCACTTGTTTACGTCAACGAAACGGCTGAATACATTAAAAACTACTGTAAAAAATTAGACATAGCACTATTAGAGATTAATGAAGACGGTGGCTATAACTTAGAGGGTAAAATAATAACACAAAACCTTTTTACCCCCAGAAAAAATCAAAGCAAAATCGTAACCGATAAAATTTATTACGGCAGTGCTATTAACGCCCCTGCCGAAATGGAAAGGGTTGCTGAGATTATAAAGGCATCGGTGCTTAAAGGAGAGTGTCGCTATCGTGATTTTACAGTGGCACTTCCAAACGTAGTAGAGTATAAAGAATACGTTAAAAGAGCGTTTGACACGCTTAGAATACCTTACTTTTTAGATGAACGCAAGCGTGCGGACAATCACCCTGTGGTAACGCTTATTTTGGCGTATATAGAAATATTTAGGAAAAATTTTGAACGCAAGGCAATAAGTACGTTCTTTAAGAATCCACTGTTTGAACAAGATAAAAATTTATCGGACAGTTTTGAAAACTATATTATAAAATACAACGTAAACTACGGTAGAATAAAAGAGCCGTTAAAGTATGAAACGGACAAAGAACAAACGGCAAGTTTAGAACAGTTTAGACAAAAACTTTGTTCGGTCCTTAACGGATTTAACGTGCGTGGTATGTTAAAAGCACTTAACGTTAAAGAAAAAGTCACTGAGTGGACGGAAACTTTAAAATCTTCGGGCGAAATAGAAGAATCGGCTGTAAATGCACAAGTTTACGATGCTATCGTAAAAATTCTTGATGAAATGGACGTGATTCTATCTAACGTAGAAATGAGCATAACCGAATATAAAAACGTGTTTACAAGTGGTGTTATTGCGCTTGAACTTTCTATAATTCCACAGTATAACGATGCGGTTTTCGTAGGCGAATATAAGGAGACGGCACTTGCCAAAGCTAAGCGTTTGTTTGTCGTTGGGCTTACTTCTAGCGTGCCGACTGTTCAAGCGGACGTTGCTTTGTTATCCGACGGCGATATTGATGCGTTAGAGCAAATAAAGGTTATGATTGAACCTAAGATAAGGATAGTTAATCACCGCACACGAGAAAATCTTGCACTTGCGCTTTGTGCATTTTCAGAAAGGCTTTATCTATCTTATCCGATTGTAGGAATAGACGGCGCAAAGAATACTAAAAGCCAAGTTTTAACCGAACTTGAAAACACGTTTACGTTTAAGAGTTTTCCTAACGAAAACGGATATTTGACTTTTAGGCAAGGGGTAAAGACGTTTGCCAAAGAATGCGGTCAATTTGTCGAACGAGAAAATTGTGACTTTATGAACGCATCGGCATTTTTTAACGCTGTGGGCGAAGATAAATTAAAACACTTACTTGATAACGCCAACAAAGAAATGCAAGTTGTTTTAGAAAAAACTGACCGTGCTATTATAAAGCAAACACTATCTCCTACAACCATTGAAGATTATTATAAATGCCCTTACCGTGCGTTTTTGTCGCATAGCGTAAAACTAAAAGAGCGTGAAGAGGGCGTGGTTCAAGCCTTTTCTGTGGGCAATTTAATGCACGATATTTTTTCTGAATACTGCGTTAAACTTGATGAAGTGTGTGATGAACAATCGTCTAGCCAACTGTTTAACAAAATCAAAGAAGAAGTTCTAAAAAAAGAAGAATATAAAAAATTCCTATCCGATAGCGTTACGTCAAGTGCTATCAGTCGTGTACTTAAAGAGTGTGAAAAGTATTGTTTTAACACTTATTGCACGCTAAAAAATTCGTCGTTTAGCGTTGAGACTACCGAAGCGCAGTTCGGGGACGGAAAGTTCTATCCTGCTGTTAAATTAAACGATGGTAAATTTAAGATTAAAGGTAAGATAGATAGGGTTGACGTTAGCGACAACTATTTTAGGGTGCTTGACTATAAAACGGGTACTGTCGATGCGGTCGACAAGTCGCTTTTTGCAGGGATTAAACTTCAACTTTACTTATATGCGGCGGCGGTTGCTGAAAAGTTTAAGGACGGGCAAAAGAAACTTGCAGGCTTATATTATTTGCCTGTTCAAGATAAGTATGATGCACCCGACAAAAAGGATAAGGCTCTTGCAGTAGGTAAGACGTTAAATGATGAACAAGCTGTTTCAGCACAAGATAATTTAATTAACGATAAAAAGAAAAGCGCTTGGGTTGAAGTTGACGCTAAGGGTAAGGTGAAGAATTCACTAAGCCAAAGTGCGTTAAGTTCTTACGTTGATTATGCAGTAAAACTAAGTGAACTTGCCGCTCAACGAATGGCAGAAGGGGTTATCGTTGCTTCGCCGTACAACGATACTTGTCAGTATTGTATTTATAAGGCACTATGCGGTGGCGGTGAAGAAAATTCAAGAAAACTTGAAAAGGTAAACGAAAACACTATTATAAACGCAGTTGAAGGAGGAAAAGAAAATGCCGAAATTGACGTATAAACAGCTTCAAGCAGTGATGCACGATGACGGCAATATTTTGGTTTCCGCCTCTGCCGGCAGTGGAAAAACGCATACTATGATTGAGCGTGTAAAGCGTCTGGTTTTAGAAAAAAACGCAAACGTAGGTCAAATTTTGTGCGTAACCTTTACCGAAAAAGCCGCAAGTGAAATGAAAGAAAAGTTAAAAAGTGCGCTTTGTGATAATTTAGACGGACAAAACAAACAGCGCATATATAGTCAGCTTGTGGAATTGCCAACGGCTGATATTTGCACGCTTCACTCTTTTTGCGGTAAACTAATTCGCTTAAACTTTTTCAGTGCAGGCGTTGCACCCGATTTTAGAATTATGGATGAGTCAGAGTCAAACGTAATGCGTTTAGAATGCGTTGACAAGACTTTTAAAGAGTTTTACGATTCGGGGGAAAGTTGGTTTTATACGCTTGTTGATAGGTACGCCATAGGAAGAACTGATGCAAGATTAAAGCAACTTGTCTTATCGGCGTGTGCGTTTTGCGATAGTGAAGCCGACCCCGATGCGTTTATGGATAAATATCGCTATTATTACTCACCCGACGGACTAGAATTTTTACTTGGCGAATATAAAAGGGCGCTTGATAGAGAGTTGTCTGCGTTATTAGATAGTTTGATTGAACCGCTTGACGTGTTTAAAACGTATGATATGCCCAAGGCGTTAGCGTTTACAAACACACTTTTTTTAGACGTTAAAAGTTTGCTTGATTCGACCGACGTATACTTTGTTAAGAAGTTTGAAAAATACGATTTGCGCCTTGACTTTGAAAGAAAAATCGACCCAGACGTCGTGGACTATAAGGCAGTGGTTAAAGACGCAAGGGATAAATTCAAGAAATTATGCGCAAAGTTTTGTGCTCACCTTACCGATAAAGAGACTGACCAAGCTAAGTTTTTTGAGTGTGCCGTACATACCGAACAGTTTTTGCGCTTAGTTAAAAGATATAAGGAAATCTATTCTGCTGAAAAAAGAGAAGAAAATGCGCTTGACTTTAACGATTTAGAGCATTTTGCAATAAAGATATTGTCGGATGAGCAGTTGAGAGAGTCTATTAAACAAAAATATAAATACGTTTTCGTGGACGAATATCAAGACATCAACGGTGCGCAAGAACAAATTATAAACTATCTTTCGGCGGACAATCTCTTTATGGTTGGGGATAACAAGCAAAGCATATACGGTTTCCGTGGTTGTAGACCTGAATTTTTTACTAACAAGAGTAAAGATATGGCTATGCGTGGACAAAAGACGCTTATGCTAAACCATAACTTCCGTTCGTCAGGTGCGGTAATAAAACTTGTAAACAGCATATTCAATTTTTGTATGACCGAAGAGTTTTTCGGTGAAAGTTATGAGAAAAATTCTCAACTTATTGCAGGTGCGCCTTGGGCGGAAAAAGAAGTGGGTAGGGCAAAACTACACTTTCTTAAAAAACCCGAAAAGGAAAGTTCAGTTGAAGAAACGCCACGCATTTACGATATTTTGCAAGAGATAAACGGTAGGGAAGAACAAAGCCCAATAATATCTTCGCTTTTAACAAGCATAATCGACGATGAACTGACTAAAACGTATTTTGACCCAAAAGACCAAATACACAAAAAAATCAGTTATGGCGACATAGTGATTTTAACACGCAATAAAAATAACGGTTACGTTGCAAACTTAGTAAAGGGACTAACTAGACACGGTATACCTGTTTCATCTGATGTTAAGGAAAACGTTTGCGACTTTCCCGAAATTTCAGTAATGATAAACGCCTTAAAACTCGTGGACTGTTTTAAGCAAGATTTACCGCTTGCAGTTGTGCTAAAAAGTCCTATCGGTAGGTTTACTGACGAAGACTTTATTGAAATGGTTGGCTTTTATGAAGATGCGCACGAAAATAAAAAAGATTGGAGCTTTTTTGATGCGTACGTCTATTATTTGCAAAACGCAAATACGCCTTTAAGTTTAAGATTAAAAGATTTTAACGCTTATTTTGAGAAGATAAGGTTTATTTCGGACTTTGTTGGGGCACAAGGGGTTCTTGATAGACTTATTAAGGATAACGATATAGAGAGTTATCTTTACGCACAGCGTTTAGGCGCTATCAAAGTGGGTAGGCTAAGGCGATTTATCGGCGCTTCGGTTTTGGGCGAAAAAAAACTAACGGTTAAAGAGTTCTTGTTAAAGATTGAAAACGCCCCCGATTCTTTCGGATTTTCAGAAAGCGGTGATGAAGATGCTGTCAAGGTGATGACTATTCACGCTTCAAAGGGTTTAGAATTTCCCGTGGTTATAGTGTGCGGTTTAGAAAGACAGTATAACGATGAAGAAGAACGTGAAGAAATACTTTTCAGTAGAAATTACGGTTTAGCAGTAAAGAGTTTTAACGACCAAAATCGTACAAAAAACGAAACGTTGCTTCGTGGAGTAATCCGTCAAGATATGAAATTTGAACGTATGAAAGAAGAAATGCGACTTTTCTACGTTGCAACAACTCGTGCACAGTATTCACTGCATTTAACCGTAGAAGCAAAGGAAGATACTAGAAAAGACCGTTTTTGCGGTGCTGACCATTTTATCGACTACTTGCCAAAAAGTATTGAAGCGGAATATCACGACCAAAAAGAGTTTAATTTTATAGACCTTAGACAAGGCGTTAGAAAGGTTATAATCGGTAAAGCTGACCAAAAAGTTGTTGATGAAATAAGTCAAAACTTGTCCTTTAATTATCCGTTTGACGCTGATACTATTCTTCCGCTTAAAAGCAACGTAACGTCCGCCGTGAAAAATACGGTTGACGAAAGTCAGCTTGTTCACGTTCTATTTGACGAACCTTCCCCAGATATAGAAAAGGGCAATATAGCGCATAAGATTTTAGAATTTTTGGACTTTGAATTTAAACTTAGTCTTGATGAACAAATTGAAAATATGATATCTTCTGGTGTGCTTTGCCTTGACGACGTAAAAAAAGTTAATATCGAAAGGATAAGGCGTGCGATTGAAAATAGCGCATTATCTTCACTAAATGGTTTTAAACTTTACCGTGAAAAGCCGTTTATTGCAAGCATTGATGCAAGCGCCGTGCTTGATACAACAAGTGCGGAAACTATTGTAGTTCAAGGCGTAATAGATTTACTCGCCGTAAAAGATGGCATTGCGTACATAATCGACTATAAATATTCTTCGCTTGAAAAGCAAAGTTTAGTGGATAAATACGCTAAGCAACTTGACCTATACGCTTTGGCAGTTCAAAAAGTGCTTTCTCTAAAAGTCGATAAAAAAGTTCTTGTCAATTTGTTTACGGGTGAACACGTTGAGTTTTAATAATTGATAAAATAACATATAAATCCTTAAATTATTCTGTTATTCGACGGCATTTATAAATTAGAATTTATAAGAGGCGTGAAATGACAGAATTTTTTTTGAATTTTTTTAGCGGTATAGATAAAACTTTGGGTGGCTTAGGTGTGTTTTTGATAAGCCTATCAGTTTTGACAGGCGTATTTATATCGCTACTTATTATTTTGTTCACTAGGTGTTATGAAAACCGTGTTAGATTTTGCTTTACATTGTTGCTTTTATTCGTGCCTATTGCCGAGCGTTCGATAGAAGAATTTTTAACAGGCGGTAAGTATTTTCTATTTACGTTTGCGTTTTTTTTGATTTATTCGGCAATTTTATGGCTTATCCCCGATAAAAAAATCAAAATAAGTAAAAAGCAAAGAGAGCTTGCACGCTTTTTAGATGACTGTGCAAAAGGTTGCTCAGTAAAAAACGATGATGAGGAAGAAAAGGCATTAGAAAGCATTAAGACTGTTTGTGAAGAAGAGAGAGTTAAGTACGATAACGACCTAGATTTTTCACACGTTAAAAACATTTTATCCAGAATGGAATACTATAATCTAACGCCTAACGATAAACGGCAGGTTAAAGATTTAGAGTGCGCAATAAATCAAGGTGAAGTACAATTAACGCCGTCCTTAAAAGAGAAAATAAACGACGGACTTGGTGCATTGCTTAAAATAATGTCTAAATACGGTATTTAACAAAACTGCAAAAATATATAAAAAACCAACAAAAAGCACTTGAAATTGTTCAAAAAAAGGATTTTTTGTATTTTTTATTGACATAATAAATAGAATTGTTATATAATTATATAAATTAAGCACAAAATATTTAGGGGACAATTGTGATTAAAAAGATATTTATAACAATCTTATCAGTATTGATGGCGTTTTCAGCAGTGACAGTGGGCACGGGCTGTGGTGCGCCAAGAAGTTTTACGGTTACGTTCGATGGCGGTGCTGAGGATGCGGTACTTGTCGAAGGCGAACTTGTTCAGACTGTAACTAGTTGGGAGCAGTTAGTTGAACCTGTTTTTAATCGTGAAGGCTATAACAGCGACGATTGGAACAAAGTCCTTCATAACATAACGTCAGATACTACGGTAACTCAACTTTGGGCAAAATATAATTTTACGGTGACTTTCAACGGTAACGGTGGTAGAACAAGCGACGGACTTAGCACGGTTGAGTTAGCAGTTGACAGCGCTTATAACTTAAAAAACATTGCCCCTGAATTTATAAAACAAGGCTATGCGCTATCGTGGGACACAGTGCTTGAAAGAGTTTCAAACACTTGTACAATAAACGCCGTATGGACACCTAATCAGTATAAAGTTAAATTTTTTGATAATGACGAGCAGTCGCTTGGGATAAGTGATTTAACTGTAACTTATGATAAAGCAATAGGCACGTTACCTATGCTAGAAAATAGGACTATTGACGGTGAGACGCACCGTTTCGTGCGTTGGGAAACAGTCGATAATTCGCCTATATTTAGCGGTATGGTTTGGAAAAATTTAGACGATTTAAACGTGTATGCAAAGTGGACGGACGATGAGTTTATCATAAATTACGACCTTGGTGGTGGTAACTATATAAACAATCCAAGTTCTTACTCTACGGGTGATAGGATTAACGTAAATAATCCTACAAGATACGGCTATAACTTTAAGGGGTGGTCAGGTACAGGCATAGACGGTATGGTTACCGAGCTTGCACTTGTTAATACGACGGGCGATAAGTCGTTTAAGGCTAACTGGCAAGCAAAAACTTTTACTCTTAATCTTGACCCAGGGAACGGAACGCTTTCAAAAGACACTAAGGCAAGCGTTATGTTTGATAGCAAAATTGCAGGCATTGAAGAGCCCGTGCTTGAAAATTATAAGTTTATCGGTTGGAAATGCTACGGCTCTGATATCATTTACAACAACGGTAGTATTTGGGACATTGAACCTACCGACTTAACACTTGTAGCACAGTATAAACGTGTTTACACCGTTTCTTTTTCGCTTACGTCTACAATAAGAAAAAAGGATAGGGAATGCGTGCTTGTAAATAGTGGTAGCGTACCGCTTAGGGCAGGACAAAGTCTTGAAGATTTTTCTATTGAACTTCTTGAAGGTGAAACGCTTGCAGAAAAGGGCATAACAAAACTTCCTATCGTTGACCCGATTGAAGATAACGGAACAGCAGATGGAAAGGAAGGGGATTATTCTTTTGGCAAAAGGTGGCAATATTCAAACGCAAAGAACGGGGATACAAGGCTTTATGAAGTTAAACCAGATACTGCGTTTAACGCTAAAAACTTCCCAGGCGTAGCAGAAGACGGTGTGATAATAATTTTACCGCATTGCAGAGCGCACTGGACACCCGCATATTAGTAATAAAAAAAACCGTACGGCAGTGCGGTTTTTTACTTTTAAATTAACTTAGAAAATCAACTTAGCATATAATGCAAAGCGGAGGCTAATATATGACTAAGTTTTATAGTGAACGTTTATCTTATCCTAATATGGACGGCGTAAAAAAGGACGTAAGCGAAGCGCTTATAATCACTAATGCGTTTTGTGGAGAACACGGTGAGAGCGAGGCAGTATATCGCTACGCTTGTAGATACGTTGATTATATTAAGCTTAACGATATTGAATCGGCAAAGATAGCGTGTGATATTTTAACAAGTGAATTGCAACACCTATCCGTACTTTTTACTCTTATCGAAAAACTAGGCATAAACGCAGTAAAAGTTTCGCCCGAAAAGCATCGTTTAACACGCACAAAACCCATAGAGCCTTGTGTAAAGAAAATGTTGCTTGATGATTTGACGGTAAAATTATCGTACGTTGAAGAATATAAACGTATCATTGATAAGCTTAAAGAGGGCGTGCCTAAAAAAATTATACAACTAATACTTGTCGATGAACAACGCCACGCACAAATATTAAGTGAAAGATATTATCAATTAAAAGGCAAAAAGCAGTAAAAAATAGATAAATTAGAGCAAAAACGAACGAATTTTTTTGCTTTTTTATTGCAATTATTTTGCAATTAATGTATAATGATATTATTAAGTTAAAACGGAGATATGATATGCTTTTTTTCAAAAGTAAGAAAAAGACCAAAGAACTTGGTAAAATTGTCGTAGGGGAAAACGGCAACTCTAAAAGTAGAGCGGGGTACAATAGACTTAAAGATAACGTATTATATATGAATGCCGACGGCAACAATAAAGTTATACAGGTTGAATCTTCGGTTTCTGCCGAAGGTAAGACTACCGTAATAAGTAATCTTGCAGTTAGCCTTGGACTTACCGATAAAAAGGTGGTTCTTGTCGACCTTGACTTCCGCCGTCCAAGAATACACAGAATGTTCGGTTTAAGTAAAGATAACGGTATTGCCGAATATATTTTAGGTGGCGTAGAGAAAAAGGATATTATAAAGGCTACGGAGTATAAGAACGTAGACGTTGTTACTCGTGGTGCGGAAATTTACAATTCTTCACTCGTGCTTGTTTCGGACAAGTTTAAGTCGCTCATAAAAGAATTGCGTGACGAATACGATTACGTTTTATTGGACTGCCCACCTGTTTTACAAGTTTCTGACTATATTCATATCGCAAAAGTTTCAGACGGCGTTTTATTCCTTGTGGCTTATGCGCAAACGACAAAGACACAAGTAGCAGAAGCCGTTAAAGAACTTAAAAAGAACGGCGCAAATATTTTGGGTTCTGTGTTCACTATGTACGATTGGAAAAAGGATAAAGACTTCGGTGGTAAAGCGTATTACGGTTACGAATACGGTTATAGTAGGGACGAAGGAGAAGAATAGTATTCGGTATGATAGATATACACGCTCACATTTTGCCTGCGGTAGACGATGGGAGCAAAGATTTATCGCAATCGCTTAATATGCTAAGCGAAAGCGTTTCGATAGGGATAACTGACGTTATTTTAACGCCCCATTACCGAAAAGAAATGAAGCCTAGTAAAGATGTTCTCATTGAAAATTTTAAAGATTTTTGTAATAGAGTCAATCAAGCGGGCATAAACGTCAATCTATATCTTGGGCAAGAAATTTACGCCGACGATGATATTAAGTCAAACTTGTTAAACGATAGAGTTCTTTCAATGAACGGCACAAAATACGTTTTAGTGGAATTTGCATTTGAAAGTATATGCGATATTGCCGAAACAATTTATGAACTTAAAGCGTGTGGATATAAGCCCATCGTCGCTCACCCCGAAAGGTACTTTTACGTTGACGTTGACACCGTTCAAGAAATTAAAAACTTAGGTGGACTTATCCAAATAAACGCACAGTCAATTGTTTCTTGGTGCTCATTTAGGCGAAAAAAGTTTATCAATAAACTTTTTAAGTTGGGACTTGTTGATTACGTTTCAAGTGACGTGCACGCTATGCGCAAAAACTATATGCAAAAAGCGTTTAGATACGTCGCTAAAAAGTTTGGCGAAAAAGTCGCAGACAAAGTATTTAAAACTAATGCGGAAGAAATAATAAAAGGTTAGACTTCGGTCTGACCTTTTTTACGGAGAGAATATGCAAAAAAGAATTATAGCAATCGGCGGTGGAGAAATTAAGAATAAAACCACCTTAGAAGTTGACCGTTATATAGCAAATCTTGCAAAAGAGCACGCTGGTGAAAAACGTGCCAACGCACTCTTTATAGGAACGGCTTCCCACGATTCTATGCCGTACTTTAATAGTTTTAGAAAAACGTACACGTCCGTGTTTGACATTAAAGCAGAAGTTGCGCTTATGGTGTACGGTGAAATGAGCATAGAAAAAATCGCAGGGAAGATAGACGCTGCCGATATGATTTACGTCGGTGGTGGCGATACAGTGTATATGCTTGAAAAGTGGAAAGAGACGGGCGTTGACAAAATGCTAGTAGACGCTTATAATCAAGGCAAAATTATATGCGGACTTTCAGCCGGCGCAATCTGTTGGTTTAAGGATATGTATACCGATTATGAAATTATGCGTGGTCAAAGCAGTGAATACGTTCTAAAAAAAGGTTTAGGCGTACTTGACGGGGCAATGTGTCCGCACTTTAACGAACGTGAACAAGACTTTACTTGTGCGCTTAAAAAAGGCGTTATTAAAAGTGCATACTGCGTGGAAAACGACTGTGCGATAGAGTTTGTTGACGGCAAATTTACTAAGGTTATAAGTGGTGGCGGAAAGGCGTATTTTATTGAACTTGACGGTACTTCTATTGTAAAAAAGGAATTGCAATGCGAATAGTTAATTACGATAAGGAAATGGAAAAAATAATAAATACACATAGCACTAGGGGTGAAAAGCCAAAACTTTTACTTCACTCTTGCTGTGCACCGTGTTCGACTGCTTGCATTGAAAGGCTTAAAGACTTTTTTGAACTTACGGTATATTTTTATAACCCTAACTTAGATAGTGAAGAAGAGTTTTCTTTGCGTGCGAAAGAACAGGTTAGATATTGTGAGAGCGAACTTGTTGACGTTTATGTTGAAAAATATGTTCCGCAAGAGTTTTATAACGTAGTAAAAGGGTTAGAGCACGTTTTAGAAGGTGGTGCTCGCTGTGAAAAATGTTTTTACTTGCGCCTTAAAAGGACGGCGGAAAAGGCAAAAGAGTTAGGGTTTGATTATTTTACGACCACTCTTACCGTAAGTCCGCTTAAAAATGCGACTAAATTAAACCAAATAGGGCAAAATATTGAAAGGGAAGTAGGTGTTAAATTTTTACCAACCGACTTTAAGAAAAGAAACGGTTATTTACGCTCTATCCAACTTTCAAAAGAAAATGAACTTTATAGGCAAAATTACTGCGGGTGCGAATTTTCAAAGGGTGCAATCCCAAACAATTAAAAAATTTTTGAAAAAATTTAAAAATCACCTTGCGTAAACTGTTGCTTGTTACGCAGCGTAACGTAATATAATGCGATTAGGAGGTGAAAAGTTATGTCACAATACACGACGGGAGAATTAGCCAAAGCGTGTGGCGTTTCGGTAAGGACGGTTCAATATTATGATTCGCGCGATATATTGATTCCGTCAGAACTATCGGACGGTGGACGAAGAATTTATTCAGATGACGATTTGAAGAAATTGCAACTGATTTGTTTTTTAAGGGACGTTGGTATCTCTATTAAAACTATCGGCAAAATTTTTGAAGAAAAGAATTCTGCAAAAGTTATTGCTTGTCTACTAAAAGAACACGAACAATACTTAAAAAAAGAAATTGACGAAAAGCAAGCAAAACTTGACGTGCTTACGGCGTTAAGGCGTTCGGTAAGTAAAGACGGCGATTTTTCCTTAGAAAAAATTAATGACGTAGCGACAAGTATGGAATCAAAGAAAAAACTAAAAAAAGTACGCTGTACGATAATTTGCGTTGGCGTGGCACTCGACTTAATTCAAATTGCGGCAATAGTGCTTTGGGCTGTATGCGGATTATGGATAGCGTTTGCCGTAGGTATGCCCATAGTAATTGCGTTAGCGATATGGATATCGTATTATTACTTTAAATCGGTAAACTACGTTTGTCCCGAATGCGGTGCAATATTTAAGCCAAAATTTAAGAATGCGTTTTTTGCAATGCATACGCCGACTACAAGAAAACTTACTTGCCCTAACTGCGGAAAGAAAAGTTATTGTATAGAAACGGCAAAAGAAAAAACAGTATAAACTAAAAACGGAACTTGACTAAAATCAAGTTCCGTTTTTCTCTATCAAAGAAATCAATTATCTTTACTGTAAACTACGATGCCTTCTCTAACGGTTAGGCGAACGCTATAATCTTTATCAAGCACGGCAAAGTCAGCATTTTTATTAAGTGCGATAGAGCCGATTTGCTCATACAAACCTAAGTTTTTAGCGGGGTTAGCCGTTGCAAAGTCGATTGCGTCGGTAAAATTAACGCCACATTTTTCAACTACGTTCTTTATAGCATCGTTCATCTTTAAGATACTGCCAGCAAGCGCACCGTTTTTAAGCCTTGCTTCACCGTTTTTAACTATAACTTCTTGTCCACCGAGTTCACTTATTCCGTCAGATAAGTGTTTTGCACGCATACTGTCGGTTATAAGCGTAAATTTATCGTGCGGTTTATTTTTTATGAGTAGTTTTATTGCAGGGACAGAAAGGTGAATGGTGTCGCAAATAGCTTCTGCATTAAGTTCATCAAAGAGCATTGCACTACCGACCGTACCTATTTCCCTGTGGTGAAGTGCTTTTTGTGCGTTATAGGTGTGGGTGATATTTTTTAAGCCACTCTTAATTGCGCTTTCAATATCGCTATAACCAGCGTCGGTATGACCTGCGCTTGCTACTACGCCTAGTTTATCAAGGTGAGATATAAGTTCTTTTGCACCGTCAACTTCGGGCGCAAGGCTAACGATTTTTATTGCCTTACCACTTGCATTATAATACTTATCAAAAACGTCAACGTCAGGGTTTGCAACGTACTCTAAGGGTTGTGCACCAACGTGCTTATTAGAAATGAAAGGTCCTTCAAGGTGAATACCCAAAACTTTTGCTCCGCAAGTAAAATTGCTATCCATATATACTTTAACAGCGTCCATTGCCTTTAAAATATTTTCAGGGCTTTGAGTCATAGTAGTTGCAAGGAATGAAGTAGTGCCTTCGGAAGCGACGGCTTGTGCAATCGTGCTTAGTGCATCAACCGTTCCGTCCATAGCGTCAGCACCTGCCGCACCGTGTATGTGTTGGTCAATAAACCCAGGAACGACTATGCTACTTCCGTCATAATCGTAAGGGGTAGTGATTAAACTTTCATCGTCGCCGATATAGGCGATTTTACCGTTTTTAACGCCGATATTAGTTTTTATAACGCCTTTACCTTCAACGTATACGTTTGCATTTTTAAATCCTTTCATAAAAATCTCCCAAAGTTATTAATTAAAGTATACTATAAATTTGCTTAGGGATATTTATAAAATTATAAAAATTATTTACACAAAAAGACACAAAATGCTTTACAAAATGTTTTCTAGTGAAAGTATAAAGGTTTTAGGAATTTGCTCTGCAAGCTCTTTTAGCACTTCTATTTTAGAAATAGCGTCTTTCCACTCTTTATCACGAACAAGCGTTGCCGATTCGGATAGCCACAGGTCAACTTCTTTTATTTCGTTATGTGGAATAAAAACGTGCAAAACTTTTTTCTTTTCTATCCAGTTATTCTGCACGGCGTAAACGTCGTCTTGGGTGGCAGTTTTATCGTCCACTTTTTCATAAAGCACGTTCAAAACGTCGTGAAATTCTAAAAATTGTCTTTTAACAAAATCGCTTTCGTACATAGCGCCTGCAAGTAAAATTACGGCTACGCACAGCATTGAAATAAGTGTTTTTACCATTGTACTCCTTCTTTTA
>JAZNFN010000036.1:0-2569 GCA_045576035.1 Christensenellaceae bacterium | reverse complement strand
GATATTGAACTTTTCACTTGCTTGTTTAAGCCTGTATTCTAAAAGGTCAACTACGGCAACTATTTGTGCTTCTTCCTTGTTAGTATAAGCATAATTTGCATAAATACTTCCCCTGTCGCCATATCCAATTACGGCAACCTTAATTTTTTTTGCCATTTTATCACCTGAAATAAAGTTATTAAAGTTGTTTTTAAGGGATTTTTATCCGTGCGGACTTACCGCACGGATAAAACCCAATTTTTTGTTTAGTTTTTAACTATTAGCCTAAGTATTTTGCAATGCTCATATTTTCAAGCACGCTTGCTTGTGCAGCTTGCAATGAAGCAACGTCAGCATAAATACCACAGTTAGTTGATAAGTTCTTCCCTGCATATTTACCATCTTGATAACCTAAGTTAGGTGAGAAAATAGTGTCAAGTGCAACAGCACCACTACCAAAGTTCACTTTTAAATCACCTACAACAAAACAATTATTGATTGAGCTTTCAGTTGTTATATTAGATTTACCAACAATAGCACCCATACCAGAGTTAGACGTATAACTATTTATAGCGCCTAGATACGCAACGTTTGTAGCTGAACTATACGACGTATTGACTATACAGTTTTCAACCTTACCAAAAGTTCCCATATAAGGATTTACACCGTCTGGCAAATAGTCCACGTCGATATTAGCAACTATAAGACCGTTGACTGCACCAGTACCGAAAGTACCATTCTTCATAACTGCTTCAACGTAAACGTTTGAGATTACAGCGTTTTGCATAGACCCTACAAGTCCCGTTCTGTTAGAGGGATTGTAATACGAATAACCATAAGTTCCATTTATTGTCGTTTGCGTAATATAGCCGTTAGCCTCTAACCATTTTCCTGCATTGTTCCCATTATTTGCAGTATAATAAGGGTTGTTACTTGAATAAGGGTCTGTGCTTGTAACTGCGCCACCTATTTGAGTAACGTCTTCAAATTCTAAGCCTGTGAAAGCAATGTTTCTAAGTTGACCACCGTAAACTAAATTACCAATAAAGTTTGCCCCGTGATTGCAATAAACTGCATTTTTAGCAAAGATTGTACCATAAGGGATTACTGCATTTTTAATAGCAAAGCCTGCTCCGTCAATGATGCCGTAGAAGAATTTTCCATCTGCACCTATTTGACCAAAAATACCCCATTCATAAGAACCACCAGAACCAGTACTATTCCAAGATGCTGTACGTCCATAATCCGCAAAGCTTGCTGCAATAGGAATTAAGTATCTATCCCACAAATCTTGCGTGCCGTTACCGTCGTCCATACGGAAAGAACCATAAGTTGAAGTATCGGTAGCGTAGTCGATGTCGTTTGTTAACATATAACGGTTACCAGTCCCCCAATAATTAACGGTTTGGTCTTCAAGATAGTCAAAACCCAAAGCGTCCATATCTGCCCTTGAAGAAATAGGAACGTAAGCGTCTACGGTTATAGTAAGACCTAAATAGGTTGAAGTAACAAAGTTACCACCACAAACGTTTGATGCCGTTACAACACCGTCAGTAACGCTTAAAGCAGTTGCTTGTGTTTTCCAAGAATTTAACTTAAATTCGGTTTCGTTTCCTGCTTCCGAAGTGTAAACAACGGTGGTTACGTCAATAGCAGTCTTTACGCTGTTATCGTCACCAGCAACGGTTTTATCTAAAAGAACGTCTATTTTGCTGTTTGCAGGTTTAACGTTGTCTGCGATAGTATCAAAGTAAGTTGTCGTTGCTGACGTAAGTTGTTCATCGTCAAGCACGCCGTTTTCGATAGACGCTTGAACAACTTCAATCATTGAACGGGTGTTGTTTTCAACGTCATTTTCAGCATAACTTGCAAGTTCGGTTTTAAC
Source organism: Christensenellaceae bacterium (assembly GCA_045576035.1). Classification (GTDB taxonomy): domain Bacteria; phylum Bacillota; class Clostridia; order Christensenellales; family Borkfalkiaceae; genus UBA1259. Next base: position 705 of record JAZNFN010000036.1, on the reverse strand, counting down.
AAGGTTACCTGCACCATCAAACAATTGATAGTAACCACGACCAACAAAATCCCTAACGATATTGTGTTCTTTATAATCTTTGATTGCGCCTGTAACAGCCATCTTTTCGTTGCCGTCGTTATCGATATAAGTTGACATTTCGTCCGCAACTATATTGATAATACGAACTTTGTTTGCGTCCACTGTTGACTCGTCCCAAGCGCCGTCTTTAAAGGTTGCCCAAGTATAAATAGCACTTTCACCAAAAAGGTTTGCTTCGGTAAATTCTTTGCCTGCAACGTTAACGTAGTTTTTAGGAGCAATTACCATACCAAACTTAACGCTTGCATAATCTTTGTCTTCACCAACGTTTTTAGCAAACCAGCCGTAGTCTTCGTTAGACATACCTGCGATAAATCTAAGTCCGTTAACTTCGTCAACGCCAACTCTTGCACTTGCACCCTTTTCCATAACGATTGCAGGCGGAGTGGTTGTTTCGCTTGCCTTTACGTTACCAGCAACAAACATTGCAGATACCGCAAACATAAGCACGGTGATTAATGAAAATAAAACTATAAAACTTTTCTTACTTAATGTTTTCATCTCATTACACCTCCGACGACTCCCACGGGCTGTTCTCGTTCAAGAACGGGTCTGTTTCTGCGCTTCCCAACAAAACGTCTTTAACGTAAAGTTCCATAGACGTTAAGTCAGGACAAACATAGT
>JAZNFN010000035.1:0-9995 GCA_045576035.1 Christensenellaceae bacterium | reverse complement strand
TATTAAATTTATTTTTTCATCAGTTGGTGGATAAATATTACTTGACGGCAAAAAAGTTTTACGATATAATTCTTATGAATAAATAATATATAGTGTTTTAGGGAGTATAAAATGCAAGAACTTATAAAAAAACTTAACGGTGGCACGGCTGAAAGTAGGCTTAATGCGCTAAAAGAACTTGTTGAAAAGCAGACTGAAAAACCCGTTCGCCGTGATAACGATGCAAACAATCATATACATACAATCTATTCGTTTTCACCATATTCGCCAACAAAAGCAGCTTATATGGCGTATATGGCAGGGCTTACAAGCGCAGGGATAATGGACCACGATAGTTTGTCGGGTGTAGAAGAATTTAAAAAGGCTTGCGCTATATTAGGTCTTGGCTCAACTTGTGGGGTTGAAGTTCGTTGTAAATACAACAAGGGTTTTGGAAAAATGAACCACCCCGACCAAGCTGAATGTATTTATATGGCTGCTCACGGCATACCTAGCCAAAACGTAAAAGCGCTTAACGATTATTTAGCACCTTACCGTCAAAAAAGGAATGAACGTGATGCAGAGATGTGCAAACTTATAACGGGCAAATTTGGTAAGTTTGGCATTGAACTTGATTTTGACAAGGACGTTAAGCCGTTGTCGGAAGCAGTAGACGGTGGTAGCGTTACCGAAAGACACCTTTTATATGCGCTTGCAGTAAAGCTTGAAAACAAGTTCGGTAGAACTGAAAGTTTGATTAAATTCCTTACCGATGACTTAAAGCTTGGTGTAAACGATAAGATTAAAGGCTTCCTTTTAGATGACAGTAACGAACATTTCCTTTACGACCTTTTGGGCGTATTAAAAGCAGATACAGCGTTCTTCTATATCGATGCGGACGAAGAAATGCCCGATGCAGAAGAATTTGTTAAAAAGGCAAAAGAACTCGGTGCAATTCCAGCATACGCTTATCTTGGCGACGTAGGGGATTCTGTAACGGGCGATAAAAAGGCGCAGAAGTTTGAAGACGACTTCTTGCCCGAACTAATTGCTGAAATCAAAAAGTCAGGATTCCTTGCTTGTGCGTATATGCCAACAAGAAACACGCCTGCTCAACTTCAAAGATTAGGGAAGTTATTAAAAGAAAACGACCTATTTGAAATCAGCGGTGAAGACGTAAACTCGCCCCGTCAAAAGTTTGCTTGCGCTGCGCTTGCGCTTCCCGAATATTCGCACCTAATTGATTCAACGTGGGCGTTAATCGGGCACGAAGCCATTTCAAGCGAAAAGGGTATAGAGTACGGAATGTTCTCGGCTAAGTCTATTTCGGAAACTCCCGACCTAAAAGAAAGAATTAAAAAGTACGCAAAAATCGGATACGATACCGTAAAATAATTACAAAAACATAAAAAACATATTAAGGAGATATAACAATGAGTGCAATTAATTTACAAGGCAAAGTAGCAGTTGTAACCGGCGCAAGCCAAGGCTTAGGAGAAGCGCTTGCTATGCGTTTAGACCAAGAAGGCTGTAAAGTAGCTGTATGCGACATCAATTTTGACGGTGCGCAAGCAGTTGCAAACAAACTTAAAGATGCAATGGCAGTAGCCGTTGACGTAACAAAGTTTGACCAACTTCAAGAAGCAGCAACCAAAGTTATCGAAAAGTGGGGTAAAGTTGATATCCTTATCTGTAACGCAGCAATCGTTAAGAGTGGTGATATCTTCAATCTTTCACCCGAAGCGTTCAGTTTAGTTACAAACATCAACCTTAACGGATACTTCAACACCGTTAAAGCATTTGCACCTTATATGCTTGAAGCAAAGAGTGGAAGCATTATTCAAATCAACTCTAAATCAGGTAGAAAGGGTAGCTTTAAGAACGGTGCTTATGCAGCAAGTAAGTTCGGTGGCGTAGGCTTAACACAAAGCCTTGCTCTTGAATTTGCTGAATCAGGCGTAAGAGTAAACTGCATTTGCCCTGGCAACCTTTTGAATTCACCACTTTGGGTAAACAGTTTATTCAAACAATACGCTGCAAACCAAGGCATAACCGAAGAACAAGTAAGAGAAAAATATATCAACCAAGTTCCTATGAAACGTTCTTGCGAATACGTTGATATTGAAAACGCAATGGTATTCTTAGCGTCCGACTATTCAAGTTATATGACCGGACAGGCTATAAACGTAACGGGCGGACAACAAATGTAATTTAAGGGCTTATAAACGTCGCAATAGTTCGTCAAACGTCGCAAATACTTGATTGTGTATAGACGTACACGCACGGCGTATTTGCTAGTTTTCCTACTCTTGCTCGTTTCTAACCCCTTATTTAAGAGCTTATAAACGTCGTTGCAGGTCGTTACTGCTTTGGGTTTTGACTTCGATGACCAACAAGGTCTATCTCATCCAAAACCCATAGCGAGCCTACTGCAACTTGTTTCTAATCCCTTAAAACGTTGCTTGGTTTGGGTCAAGCGTCACGCTTGCGAGCCTAGCTACGCTCGTTTCTAAACCATAATAGGCTTCGCATTTCTGCGTTTCTACTTGCATATACAATACTATACAAAAAAAAGGGGGCTTATTTTAGCCCCCTAAATTTTAATTATGGAAAAATTCTACTTTATCACGCACGAAAATCGTGACGCATATTTTAATCTTGCAAGTGAAGAATACCTTCTAAAACAAAAGGGTGGGTATTACTTTTACTTGTGGATAAACGACCCTGCCGTAATAGTTGGGATAAATCAAAACGCCTTTGAAGAAGTTAATCTATCCTACGTTCAAGAAAATGGAATAAAAGTCGTTCGTCGCTTAACGGGCGGTGGTACTGTATATCACGATGGTGGTAATTTATGTTATACCGTAATTGCGCCGTATGATAAGGACGTTGATAATTATAGAAAGTTTACTAGTCCCGTAATAGAATACTTAAACGAATTAGGCGTACCTGCTGAGTTTAGCGGACGTAACGACATAACTGTTGACGGCAAAAAAATATCGGGCAATGCTCAAACTGTTCACGGTGATAAAATTATGCACCACGGTACGATTTTATTTGATACCGACCCCGACGCTTTAACCTTATCGCTTAACCCAAATAAACTTAAAATAGAAAGTAAAGGCATAAAATCCGTGCGTGCTCGTGTTATGAATATTAAAGACCGTTTGCAAAAAATCGTTACAATTGAGCAGTTTAAGAAAGGACTTGCCGATAAATTCTTGTCGTTTTGTCAGCCTTATACTTTTAATCAGCAAGACGAAGATGCTATTAATAAGTTAGTTGAAGAAAAGTATTCGCACTTTGAGTGGAATATGGGGCGTTCACCTAAGGGCAAAAACGTCTTTACTAAAAAGTTTGCGTTTGGTGTATTGACTATTTCTTTTGATACGGAAAAGGGTGTTATGCAAAACGTAAGCATAATGGGTGACTTTTTCTCATTGAAAGATATCAGCGGTTTAGAAATGGCATTAAATGGTGTTCGTTACGAAAAAGAACATTTAGAAAATGCACTTAAATGCGCAAACGAATTTATCTATAACGCTGACGGCAAAGAGATTGCAAATGCAATGTTTGAATAATTTACTTTTGACCTTGCACGTCAATCTTAACGCTTGACTTTAAAACCGATAAATAGTTATCTTTATAGCGACTGTACTGTCCGTGATTGTGGCGGTACAGTTTTTCTTTTATTTTCAAAAAATCACAGTTTATATTTTAATCTGACGTAATAAATTCAGTTTCCTTAAATTGTTTGTAAAAATTATCAGGTAATTTGCAGTCGCAAATAACCTTATTAAATACGCCTATATCCGATATAAAGATTTTATGGTTTGCTTTAAGTTTTTCACTATCACACAATAGAACGTTGCTACTGGAATTTTTTAAAGCAGTTTTCATAAAATCCCAGAAATCATTATAAACACAAATTAGCCCGTCTTTATTTATAGACCCTACGGAATAAAATGCCACGTCAAACTTCACTTTACTTATTAAATCTGAAACGAAAGAGCCACAAAGCATAGTTGAATCGTGCACTTTACCACCGCAAACGTAACAAGTTACTTTGTTTTCACTTAAAAAAATAGCAAGTTTAAGATTGGTGGTAAACACGGTCAAATTTTTTTTCCTCAATAAAAATTCACCTAAAAAATAAGTTGTTGTCGTTCCGTCTATAAAAATAATATCACCGTCGTTAATTAGTTCAGAGGCAACTTTACAAACCTTTACCTTGCCAGTAATATTTTCATGCTCCCTTATGACAGAAGGTTTCCCACTTGAAATGCTTACGCCACCATAACTTTTTTTCACAAGAGACAAGTTCGATAGATAGGTAATATCACGTCTAATAGTGGCAGGACTGTAATGTAAGCGGTTTACCAAATAATCTACCGTTACGTATTTATTTTCTCTTATAATATCTAAAATTTTATCCGTTCTTTGTTCTTTAAACATTTTATTCCTTTATAATGATTTATATTGATTATTTTTCAAAAACTCAATCAACTATGATTTTTGTTGATTATTTCATAAAATCATTATATACTTTTTATAGAAAGAACACAACTAAAAAGGGAATAAAAAAGAAAAATGAAAGACTTAACGAAAGGTAATATAATGAAAAATTTATTCATTTATGCAATCCCTGCGATTTTAGCAACATTGCTTTCAAGGACGTATTCGACTGTCGACAGTATAATGGTTGGAAAAATTCTGGGCGAAACAGGTCTTGCCGCAATAGGAAGCACTACTAGTTTTATGACAGCCCTTTCTGCTTTGCTATGGGGTATGGGAACAGGTATTTCATTATATATTGGATATTTAATCAGTGCAAATAAAAAAGAACAGGCGGTAAGAGCAATTAAGTCTAATCTATTATTTCTAATGATAATTTCATTAATAGTCATGATTTTAGCTATTGTGTTCTGCCGTCCTATTTTTAGTTTGCTTTATATAAACGACGAAATCTATAACGATGCACTAACTTACTACGTTATAATAATGACTTGTAAATGTTTCTCCACTTTTAACTCTTGTGTCAACGATATTTTTTTCATAACGGGAAATTCTTCGCACGCAATGAAGACTTCTATTGTAAACTGTGTAATAAACATTTGCCTTAATTATTTGTTTATGGCGGTATTTAAGTGGGGTGTTTTTGGTGCTGCAATTGCAACGTTCATTTCGCTTCTTATAGTTTTTATTTACAACGTTTTTGCAATTAAAAAACTTTATGTCGGTCTAACAAGCGTAAAACAGCCTATCAAGCTTTATAAAGAAGAAATTGTATCGGCTTTTAAACTTGCTATTCCGTGCATGTTGCAACAAGGCATAATGTACGTTGCGTCCGCAGTGGTTCAACCTGTTGCAAATAGGCTTGGAAATTCTGCTATCGCTGCATTTTCAGTATGTACAACGTTATACAATATTTGCACCATATTCTTCTTTTCTGCATCGAAAGGGTTAATGGCGTTTGGGTCTCAATGTTATAGTAGTGGAAAGATACAACTAATCAAGCGTGGATTTTTAACAAGTTTAGGACTTGCAATTTCGTTTACGGCGCCAATTGTCATTTTAATGTTGATTTTTCCTAATTTGGTTGCTTTTTGTTTCTTGCAAGATGCTGTGGGGCAAACTGCGGAATATATAATTAGATATATAACGCTTTGTTTTCCGTTTTTGTTTTTGGCAATACTAAACAACTTGTTTCACAATTTTTTTAGGAGTGTTTTAAAACCGTTATTGACAACTATAACGTCGGCAGTTTGTTCGATAACATATATAGCGTTTTCGTTTGCGCTAACGCCTAGTCTTGCTATGGACGGAATATATTGGAGTTTTATTATCTCTTGGGCTAGTGAGTGTATCGTTTGCTTGATAATATTTTTTTCTAACGTTTGGAAAACACAAAGATATAAAGAATTAGAGAAAACTTGCAAGGCAAATAATCATTGATGCAAAAACACACGAAGTAAAATAAAGTTTAATCGCGGAATTTTATTATGAACGGTAAAATACTTAATAAGTTTAACCTTTGGTTTTACTTTTGTCCTTGCACGTCAATTTTAACGTCGGCATTCATAACCGATAAATAATTATCTTTATAACGACTGTACTGTCCGTAATTGTGGCGGTACAGTTTTTCTTTTATTTTCAAAAAATCACAGCCCGTGTTTTTAATTATTTCAACAAGTTCATTAGTTCGTTCAGTAAGCATTTGTTCGGTTTTATCTTTAACCGCTTGGGGAAGAGGAAGATTTTGTGAAAGTGCTTCTTCGGTGTAATCGCTGTCAACGTCAGTTATCTTGCAGTAAAGTGTAAGAGAAAGTTCAACTGTCAAGTTTTGTTCATCGGCTTTTACTTTAACAGACGGCTTGCCCGTTAGTATTGTTAAAAGGGCGTTGCATTTTTTGCCGTTAATTTCAACGTCGTCAACGGGTAGGGTAGTGCCGTCAAGTGGAAGAAAATAAGCGTTGAACATAAAGGTCAGTTCGGGCGATAGTTCACCAACCTTTACTCCGTCCTTAAAAAGAGCAGTCGTTCTTGCATCAAAAAGATTATCCATCTTTTTTTGGTCGGCGTTTCCACCCGAACTTGCGCTTGAACTGCTAGAATTTGACCCTGAACTAGAACTTGACCCCGACCCCGAACTGTTACTTGATTGACTGCCTTGACTAGAATTTCCACTATCGCTTTTTATTACTTTAATTAGTGGCATAAATGCAGAACTGCTATCCGAATAATGCCCAGAGCAAAAGGACTTAATGTCAGATGAGGTAACGTCCCTATCAAACCCGGGGTTTTTAAGCATTATTTTTTGCAAAGCAAAAGAAGAAATATTGTCTAGTGGGGTAGCAAGTTTTAACAGTTCGCTTGCCTTGTTTTCGGCAAGTGCGACTAGGGCAGAGTCTTGAACACGCAAGGTTTTTGCAAAGTAGTCAAGCACCCTTATAACGTTAGTTTGTGATAAATCGCTTCCTAAAAGTATAAGGTTACAAAATGCAAGTTTAGGAAACCAACCTGAAACGTCGCCCGTATTTTTTAAGGCTTCGCCCACAGTCTTACCTTTACCGCTTATTTCGGCTTTGCGGTTTTCGGTGTTGGCATCGGTGGCTTCTGGCACGGCAATTTGTGCGGTTATAAGATACCCGTCGTCTTCTTTGTCAACGGCAATGGCAGTGTTAATAGAAGTTTTTTCTACGTCAATAAGACCAAAATCGTTTGTAAAGAAGAACGTGAAAACAAGAACAAGTGATAATAAAATAAACTTAGCCTTACGCATTTAATTTTTTAACCCCCTTTTTAATTATAAATACAAGTGCTATGGGGAAAACGTTGCCTAAAAGAAAGAAGTAAATTCCCGCATAGTTAATCATAAAATTTTCAATACCCGCTATAAACTGATAAAAAACAAGCAGTATGAGTGCTTGGATACCCACGCAAATAGCCGAAGCAATCCACGGTTTTTTGAATTTAAAAACGTAATTTAAAATTCTGCACGAAAAAAACATTGGAAGCGATAGACAAAAAAGGTTTACGAACAAAATCATAATAATCCCTATATAATCAAACCGACCAAGATTATTTATTACGGTTGTATACTTGGAAATTTCAGTAAGGGCAAATCTTTGTCTAAACGCAATGGACGTGAAAATACAGTAAAATATAACCATAAAAGCAATTATCATAACTGCGCCGACTAAAAACGATAAAAATATTTTTAGTCCGTCCTTTTTGCCGTACTTAAATTCGCCTATAAAAAACAAAAGATAACTAACGTCCCCAAACCAACTAAGCGACGAATAACTGCCTTTAACGATACTACCTATACCGTTAGCACCTATGGGTAGAATTGCGCCAAAGTCGGCGTTGGTTATGGATAGGGCAATAAGCGTAACAAATCCGTTGACCGTTATAAGCCACATAATATCAGCCGTTCTGCCTATAACCCTTAATTTTTTAGCGCAAAAGTAAAGCGCAACAATAAAGAAAGGCAAAAAATAAAACACTGTCGGCTTTAAGGTGTAAAGCGTGAACTCAACGTAGTCTTTTTGTTCGTTTAAGGGAAGCACAGCCTTTAACATAAAATAGATAAAGAACATCATTAAAACAATTTTTGCGCCCACTTTCCCAAACGAATTTTCAAGCAATCCAAAAAAATTAGTTTTAGACCTCTTGCACGCATAAACTATGGATAATAGCGTTAAAAAGTCTACTAAAAGGCTTATTACGGCAGAAATCCACATATCTTCGTTAGCCGTTTTAGCAAGCATACTTGGTAAAACAAAAAGTTTAGTTATAGGCATAAAGGCAATCAAAAAGAAACAAACTTGCCTACTTTTAAGTTGATAATTCATAGATTAACCGTCCTTTTTTTCATTAAAATTAATTCGCTTTTTATTTTTAACTTTAAGCGATTCGGGTCGCTTGTCAAGTTCTTGAATAAAGCCCTTGTATATTGCATCTTTCATATCGGCAGAAACAAGCGGAGAGAAAGGTGCGCAAATAGGCGTAGCGTAAGATTCAAATGATATTAGATAAATTGTAAGAAGTGCTACCGTGATAAGCACCGAATATATTCCGCCCGACCCTGCAATTACTAAAAACACAAGTCTAAGTACGGAAAAGGTCTGTTCAAGTTCAGGTACGGTGTAAAGACAAATTCCAGACAGCGCTATAATCATAAGTGTAGGCGCTGAAATTATACCCGCAGTAACGGCTGTTTCGCCAAGCACAAGACCACCCACGATAGATACCACCATTCCGACGTACTTTGGCATTCTTACGCTTGCTTCGTTTAATATTTCAAAGATAAGCAAGGTAAAGAACATTTCAAAACTAGGCGATAGGGGTATGCCCTTAATACTGTTTACTATCGTAAGTAAAAATGAAAGGGGTATAAGTTGCAAATGAAAAAGTTCCGCCGCCACGAAAACAGCAGGCAAAAACAGAGCAAGTGCAACAGAAATTATTCTAATATATCTTGCTACCGTGGCACTGTAAGACGAATTATAATAATCGCTTGGGCTTTGGAAGTCTTCTATTAAAAGGTAAGGAACGGTAAGCGCTATGGGCGAACCGTCCACGAATATTGCAACCCTACCTTCTAAGATTTTCCCCGCAAGAATATCGGGTTTTTCAGTGTTACCTATTTGCTTAAATAACGAATATTTATGCTCACGCAAGAACTTAGAAACGTAAGAACTGTCAAGCACAGCGTCAATATCAATTCTTTGTAGCCGTTTTTTAAGTTTTTTAACAAGTCTAATATCAGCAATACCCTTAATATAGCAAAGTGCAACGGGCGTTTCTGAATACTTACCTATGGTAACGTTTTCAAATATAAGGTCTGGCGTTTTAAGTTTTCTGCGCATCATACTAATATTGACGGGCAAACTTTCTACAAATCCTTCTCGTGGTCCTTTAATAACGGTCGAAGTGGGCGGTTCGGTTATAGCACGCTTTTCAAAACGTTTAAGTCCGAACGAAAATGCTTTGTTAATTCCGTCGGCAATTAATACTGCGTTGCCAAGCAAAACGTCGGTAACAACTTCTTTATAAGTGGTTACCATCTTTTTTTCAGGGCTTAAAAACAGTTTGAATAGACTTTGTTCGTCAACTGTTCCGTCGTAAATGTCGGCAGGTCGTAAAATTAGTTCACCAACCGACTCTTTGTCAATCAAGTCGTTTACAAAAACAAGCACTGCGTCAGTATTATTAATCTTAACGTCAAGAAAGGTTATATCTTCACTTGTAAGCACTTGTTTAAGTTGCTTTTGGTTATCCTTAATACTTGTACAAATTTTCATATCGATAGTATTTAACGTTAAAAACTTTTTATGTGAAAATCACAAAACAAAAAACGCAGACGGCTCATTCCGTCTGCGTTTTTCTATTCGGCGTTAATCGTTTTAACTGCTTTAATGATAAGCATTGCTAAGCCTTTGAGGTCCTCTTCACTAAACTCTTTTTTGCCGTTATCTTTAATAACGCAAGTTATCTGTGATAAAAGTTCG
>JAZNFN010000034.1:0-8974 GCA_045576035.1 Christensenellaceae bacterium | reverse complement strand
ATAATAGTAGCTTATGGGTTGTATTTTTATTACACAACGATAATGGGTGGATTATTTACAGGACTTCCTGAATGGATTAGTAAATATGCACTATTCGGGGTGGGCTTAATTTCGATAATATTTTTTATTGTTTACGATAGATTTGTTTTTGTTGTAAGATTTTTTATAAATAAATACCTAAGCAGAATAATTAGATAGGTTAAATTCAAATGGAAAAAAATGAAGAGTTGGTGGGTGTCGTTTCGGGGATAGGCTCAAACGGCGAAGGAATAATTAAGCAAAACGGAACAGTAGTATTTGTTCCGTTTACTCTTATTGGCGAAAAAGTTCGCTACAAGGTGCTTAAAGTAACTTCAAAATGTGCTTATGGAAAAGTGCTTGAAGTTTTAACGCCTGCGGAAATTAGAGTAAGGGCAAAATGCTCGGTTTTTGGTAAATGCGGTGGTTGTCAATTACAGCACGTAAAATACATAAATCAACTAAAAATTAAAGAAGAAAATATTGTACTGGCATTTAAGAAAATAGCAAACATAGACGTTGACGTTAAACCGACGGTTAAAGGCGATGACCAATTCCGTTATAGGAATAAACTTCAACTACCGGTGGTAAATTCTTCTCGTGGCACAGAAATAGGGTTTTATGCCGAAAACTCGCATAGGGTAATACCGATAGACGACTGCATTATAAATGCACCTTGGACGGAAAACGTTATTTATGCGTTTAAAAGATATATTGACGAATGTGGTATAGTTGGGTATAATGAACAAGACGGTAGTGGTGATATCCGTGAAATTACCGTAAAAGATGTTAAGGGCAACCTTATTGTGACTGTTGTAACGCCAACAAAAAAACTTAAACGTGCAGAAAAACTTATTGATATATTAAAACAAGATTTAAAATACAACTTCTCACTTTATCAAAATGTAAACAATAAAATGACAAACGTTATTTTTGGTGATGAGTTTATATTGCATTACGGTGCACCCGATTATACAGCGGAAATGCTAGGCTTGAAATATAAAATAGGCGTACAAAGTTTTATGCAAGTAAATAACTCTGTTTGCTCAAAATTATATTCAACTGTTAGGGAACTTGTTGGTGCAGACGAAAACACTGTTGTTATTGATGCGTATAGTGGGGCAGGCTTAATGACTGCACTGTTAGCAAAGAACGCCAAAAAGGCTATGGGGGTTGAAATTATCCCAGAAGCCGTATCTTGTGCAAACGAATTAGCTTTGATGAACGGGCTTAATGAAAAAGTTATAAATTTTCAAGGGAAATGTGAGGATATTATACCAGACATAATTGCAGAGCAAAAGTCTCAAAACGCAAAAATTTGTGTTGTTTTAGACCCGCCAAGAAAAGGCTGTGACATTAAAGTGTTAAACGCTATAAAGAGTAGCAATATAGATAAAATTGTTTACGTTTCGTGTATGCCGTCAACGTTAGCAAGGGATGTAGGGATTCTTACGGGTACGTTAAAAGTTGTTAATGGACAACTAATAAAAAGCGAAGATACTAATTTAGATTATAATATTTCATATATTAGACCATTTGATATGTTTGCCCAAACCAAACACGTCGAGACGCTAGTGGTACTACAACGAAAATAGGGCGAAAATACACGAAAATCCATTATTTTCCTATCGTTTTTCCACATTTTGTGTTTATGGAAGATGCCGATGGATGCAAGTGAAAAGTGCTAAAAAAGCACGCCACAGTTCATATTGTAGCTAACATTGTAACGGGGAACACAAGAACGAAAAATTGAAAAACATTAGATAAATCCTAACGAAAACCGTATTCCTCGTTAGGATTTTTTTGCGAAAAAACGGGATAGTCCCGTGGGGAAAAAGAGCTTTATCATTACACAAAAATAACTCCTATGAAAAAAAAGGAAGTACGATAGATGTTTTACGTTGCACTAAGAGTTTAGAAAAATCTTTTTTATTATAGGAAATAATTGTTTGTTGATGACAAGAATATGTATGTATTTGAACATTATATATGTACTTTTTTTGTTTTATAAATTTAATCACTTTACAAAATATTAAATAATTCTTATAATAAATGTATACTAAATTTAATGGTGGTGAGCAAATGGAAAAAATTATTAACTACGAATTTAACGGGAACCAAGTTACTATTATTCAACCTGAAAATCCTAATGGTGAATGGATTTGGAAAACGGAATTTTTATATGCGTTTGACCAAGCCGAAGTTGCGCTTGTAAAAAAAGGATATACACGTGTTTACTATAAAATTAGCGATATGTATGGTTGTTATAAATCTATTAGACTCATGCACGCATTTTATTTGCACGTCATAGAGAAATTTAGTCTTTGCAAGAAGTGTCACTTGTTTGGTTTTAGTCGTGGTGGTTTGTATGCGTTTAACTATGCTATATCTCATCCTGACACGGTAAAAAGTGTTTATCTTGATGCGCCTGTACTTGACCTTACTACTTGGCCGTTAAAGTTTGAGGTGGGAACAGAAACACGTTTGTGCTATGACCAAATGTTAGAATGCTATAATTTATCAGACCAAACGTTATTGACGTTTAAGGATATGCCAATTAACAATCTTGAAGAATTTTTCAAGTTAAACATTCCGCTTTTAATAGTTGCGGGTGATAGCGACCAAGTTGTTAGTTATGAGCGTAACTCCAAAAAGGTTATTGACTACTGTAAAGAAAATAATATTGCGCTTGAATATTACGTTAAACCAGGTTGTTTACACCATCCACACTCACTTGAAGACGTAACACCCATAATAAATTTTATTTGTAAGGCTTAAAATATGTGTAAGTTAACTGCAATAGGTGATTCAATAACGCACGGTAGTGCGCCAGGAACTGAACCGTTTAGTTTAGTTGAACAAAATTATATAAAGTTAGTTTCCGAACATTTTGGATTTGGTGCTGTTGAAAATTACGGTATGAACGGCACGACTATTTGTACAGAAACAGATTGGCGACCGACGTGTGCTATGTGTTTGTACGTTGATGAAATGGCGCCTACTGAATATGCGATTATTGCTGGTGGAACTAATGACTATGGTAAAAGTGTTGAAATTGGAAATCCCGATGACGTCACTGAAAAAACTTTTTATGGAGCGCTTAAAATACTTTATGAAAAAGCAATAAAGAAGTTTGATAAAATTATCGTTATAACGCCTATTCCTCGCAAAAATGAAAAAGAAAAAAACAGTTGTGGATATACACTTTCAGATTATAGAATTGCGATAGAAACCCAAGCAAAGAAATTTGGTTTGTTTGTTATTCACGGTGAAAATATGCCGTTGAAAGTTGAAGATGAACAGTTTAGTTCAGTTTATATTAAAGATGGGTTGCACCCAAACACTCCCGGGCATAAAATTTATGCTGACTACGTTATTTCTGCAATAGAAAAAGCCAACTTTATTGAGCGTAAAACTTATAATATAACTAAAAATCAGCAAAAAAGGTTGGTAGCTATTGGTGATTCAAATACACACGGTTCGGCGTTTGATGAACCCTTTAACGTCGCAAAAGAGAATTTTGTTCAAATGTTTGGCAAGTATTATGGCTTTAATGACGTTTTAAATTATGGTATCAACGGAACTACCGTTTGTCCTGAGACTGATTGGAGACCTACGCTCGCAATGTGTCGTTATATTGACGAAATGTTTCCAGCTGACGTTGCTATAATTGCTGGTGGTGCTAACGATTACGTTAAAGACGTTGAAATAGGCAATGAAAACGATGAAAGTGAACAAACCTTTTTTGGTGCATTAAATATTCTTTTTACAAAAGCAAAAGAAAGATTTAATAAAATCATCGTGCTTACGCCTATTCCTAGAAGAAATGACGATGAAAAGAATAGAAAAGGCTATGTTATGGCGGATTATAGAAACGCTATAATCAAGCAGGCGCAAAAGTTTAATTTGTTTGTTGTTCACGGTGAAAAAGCACCTATATATAATAGAGATAAAGAGTTTTGTGAAGAATACATGATTGATGCTGTGCATATTAATACAAAAGGACACAAACTTTTATTTGACTATATGATTTCGCAAATTAAAAAGGCAAGTATTATTTAAGTACTTGCCTTTTTATATGTTTATTTATTTTAATAGAATTACATCATTTTGATTGTTGCTAATACACATATTAATATTTTTTAAATTTGATAAATTATATTTAAATTTTTTGTTTAATTTTGTATTGTCTATTAAAAGGACTTTTAGTTTAGAATATTTCATAAATTCTTTTCTTAAAATAGATTCTTCATAACTGTTATCGGTCAATTCGCCATTAGATGACAGCCCGTCGCACGAAAAGAAAAAAATATCGGCGTTAAAATCACTAATTATAGACAATGCTGTTGAACTATTAAGGGATAAATTGTGTGTATTTATAAATCCGCCTAAGCAAGCAGTTTTTACGTTTAATTCTGACAGCGCCATTGCTGTTTTTATACTGCTAGTTATTACTGTTATATTGTTTTTTAACCTAATAAATGGAACCATTTCAAAAGTTGTTGATGATGAATCTAAAAACACTGTCATATTGTCTTTAATCAACTCTGTGGCTTTTTTTGCTATTAACTTTTTTTCATTTGTTTCGGATGCGTATCTAATATAAATAGGGGTGTTATTGTCAAATACTGTTGCGCTTGGCATACAACCACCGTGAGTTCTAATTACAATGCCTTTTTTTGCAAGTTTATTAACGTATCTGCGAGCAGTAGGCTCACTTACGAATAGCTTTTTTGCTATAAATTTAATTGCAGTTGTTTTATTTGGTGATAGAATTTTTAATAAACTTTGTTCTTTTAATTCAATAGACATATTTTCTCCTTTTTTTAATTATAGTAAAAAAAGAATAAAAAAGCAATCAAATTGATTATTTGTGATAAGATTATATTTCAGAATATGACCACTTTGATTAGTTTTATTGTGAATGGTTGATTGTTTTGATTTTTATTGATATAATGCGAGAAAAGCAGAAAATAAATGAAACTACAAACTTTTCACGGTGAAGTATGGGTAAATGCCCACGAAGATGTTGTAAAGGCTGTTGCATTAGCAAATGAACAAGTGATAGATGGCGGTTATGGTAATGATAGTTATAGTAAACATGTGACTGAATTAATGCAAAAGAACTTTGATGAAAAAATATATACGACTTTTGTAATAAATGGAACCGCTGCAAATGTAATGGCGCTAAAATCAATGTTGGATAGGTGGTCTGCTGTAATTTGCGCAGAACAAACACATATTAACGTGTATGAAGCAGGGGCAACGGAGTTTAATCTTGGCAATAAGATAATATCAACTAGGACAAATGACGGTAAACTATCGCCTAAAATTATTGCAGACACTTTGCTTGCAACAAAAAAATACAAGTATAAACCAAAAGTTATTGCACTTGCTCAACCTACGGAATATGGGACGGTTTATACTATAAATGAACTTAAATCTATTTGCGATTATGCACATGATAAAGGAATGTTTGTCTATTTGGACGGTGCACGCATTGGCAATGCCGTAGTGGCACTTAACACGGATTTGAAAACTATGATTCAATATACTGGTGTTGATGCGTTTTCGTTTGGAGGAACAAAAGCGGGTGCCTTGTTTGGTGAAATGGTGGTTTTTAGAAAAGAAGAATTTGCGATTAATCTTGAATATTCCCAAAAACAGTCTATGCAGCACATGTCAAAATCTAAATTTTTAAGCGTGCAAATGCTAACTATTATAGAAATAAATTTGTGGATGAATCTTGCTAAAATTTCAAATGAAAAAGCAAAATATTTAGAAAGAAGATTAAGAGAAAAAGGGATTGAAATTTATTATAAAGTTGAAACAAATATGGTTTTTTGTGTTATAGAACCTAAAAGGTTTTCTTTAATTTGTGAAAAATATGATATGCATTATTGGGATGAATTTACGCACGTTGTAAGGCTGGCAACAACATATTTAACTACTGAAAACGAAATAGAAGAACTTGTTTCAATGCTTTAATTTTTTTTATTTTCTGTATTCGCTAGGGGAAATAGAAAAGTTCTTTTTAAATAGACGTGAGAATTGGGCAGTGTCATAAAAACCGCATTCGTATGCGATTTCTGTGACACTTTTTTTTGTTTCACGCAATAATTTTTGCGATTTTGATAAGCGTTTTTGCATTATATATTGTTTTGGGGAAACTTTCATTTGTTTAGTAAAAGTGTGGCGGAAATGACTTGAACTATAATTGTATGTTTTTGCAAAACTTTCAATGTTTATAGGACTGCCTAAATTTTCTTCAACGTAGTTTTCTATATTATTAAATATGCTTATAAAATTTTTTTCTTTCTCATTAATTTTCGGCCTTGTAAGATACAAAAAGAACAATTCAAATTGTTTATTAATAATTTCTTGATGGTTAGGGTATTGATTAACTGTTTCATCAAGCATAGATTCTAGTATATTTTTTAAATTTAGGTTTACTGTAAACTTTCCTAATGGAATGTTTTCATTTCTTTCAGGGTGAAAGCCTAATACTATATTTATACTTTTGTGAAAGTTTGTTTCGTCGTGTAACGTGTTTGGCTCTACGATAATTACGTCGCCGGCAGAGTATTCTAAAAGTTTATCCTTGTACTTTACGGTACCTTTTCCTGATGCGTAGTAAACGAGTTCATAGCACGCATGTGTATGTAGTGCAAATGAGCACGGTTTTTCGTGTGTTACTTTAAAAAAGAATTCAATATTATATTTCATATTTTCACCTAAGTTTATTTTATCACGACAAGAAACTGCTGTCAATAGTTTTTTAGTTTTGTTTTAAAAAGACAAAAAGTACAAATAATTAAACCATATAATAAAAGATATTAAATTGTATTTTTGTTATACTTTTAATATAAAGTATGGGGGATTGATAAATTGAGTAATGTTTTGTCGGTAGATATTGGTGGCTCGAAAGTTATCGTGGCTTGCGTTGATGAGTTTGGGTGTATTATTAAGAGTGAAAAACAAATATTGCCCAAGCATTATGATGCTAAATATTTAACTGATTTAATTTGTAAAATGACGATTCCGTTTTTAGATTTTAATCCCGTTGCGGTAGGAATTGCTGTGCCTGGATTGACCGACTCTAAAACGGGAGAGTGGAAATATGCGCCGTTCTCTGGAATTGAGTCTTTGCCTATTGCTAAGATAATATCGAAACACACAGGGCTGCCATGTTTTGCTGAAAACGACGTGAATATCTGTGCCATAGGTGAAAAAGATTACGGAGTATGTAAAAGCGAAAATGATTTCTTATGGGTTACAGTGAGTAATGGTGTTGGTGGTGCTATATTCTTAAATAATGAATTGTATACGGGAAAGTATGGAAATGCTGGTGAAATAGGGCATTTTTACGTTGGTGATAAAAGCTACGTTTGTGGGTGTGGCAAAAAGGGGTGCTTGGAAACTTTTGCCTCAGGGCAAGCGTTACGTCGTGAATATTTAAGGTTGACAGGGGAAAATGTCGGCGCTGAGGTTGTTGCTGAGCGAGCAAGAAATGGTGAGAAAATTGCAGTATCTGTATTTAAACGTGCAGGCACAGCACTTGGAAAGTCTTTTAGTTATGCGATAAACTTGCTTAATATAGATAAAATTGTTATCGGTGGCGGTGTTGTGCAAAGTTTAGACTTGTTAATGCCATACATTAAAAAGGCGATAAACAAGTATGTGTTTTGTCAGGCAAATAAAAACGTTGTAATTGAGAGAACGAGTTTAGGATATTATGCGTCAATTATAGGTGCAGCAGCGTTTGCACGTAGAAATATAAAATAAATTTATTAGGAGAAAATTATGGAAACAAGCAACCAAATTAAGAACATTTTAACTGACTATTCAAAAGACGTTATCGAATCAATTAATAATTCTAATTTCGATACGCTTGCAAAGATTGCAGATTTAATCATTAAGTCAAAAGATACGGGTGCTACAATTTATACGGTAGGTAATGGCGGAAGCGCATCAACTGCATCGCATATTTGTAATGATTTGCTTAAAGGTTGTGGTGTGTGCGGGCACGCAGGCTTTAAGACTGAATGTTTATGCGACTCTACTGCCGTTATGAGCTGTCTTGCAAATGATTTTGATTATAACAGTATTTTTACCGTTCAGTTAAAAGCGAAAGCAAAATCTGGTGATATTCTTATTGCGTATAGTGGAAGTGGTAATTCAATGAACGTTATCAATGCGATTAACCTTGCAAAAGAATTGGGTATGGTTGTAATTGGATTTACAGGCAGAGACGGTGGTAAAATGGCAAGCATGTGCGACGTGGTGCTTGTAGCCCCAAATGATTGTATGGAAAAAATCGAAGATTTACATATGCTATATAACCATTCTTTAACCTACACTATCGCTAAAAAATTAACCGAAAAATACAATGAGAAATAATATGAAATTAACGTTAGAAGAAAAACTGAATTTATTATCGCTTAAAGATTGGCATACGTCCTATGGTGCAAACGGAAAACTTCCTGAAATAATTATGTACGACGGTCCCTGTGGAGTTAGGCGTAGTGTGGAAGAAGATAATAGTGATGGCACTATTCATTGCTATCCATCACCGCACGTTGTTGCAAACTCTTGGGATAAAAATGTTGCTTATAACGTAGGAAGAGCACTTGCTTCGGATTGTATTGACAATGATATTGACGTAAACTTATCACCGGCAATTAATATCAAGCGTACCCCCGTTTGTGGAAGGAACTTTGAATATTTTTCTGAGGACCCATATCTTACTGCTGAACTTGCTGGCGAGCAGATTAATGGTTGTCAATCAATGGGTGTTGCAAGCAGTTTAAAGCATTTTTGTTGTAATAATAGAGAATGGGATAGGCTTTCGCAAACAAGTGAAGTTGATTTAAGAACTTTGCGTGAAATTTATACGAAAGCGTTTGAACTTATAATCAAGAAATATCCGCCCAAAACAATTATGTGTTCGTATAAT
>JAZNFN010000033.1:0-5813 GCA_045576035.1 Christensenellaceae bacterium | reverse complement strand
ATATTGCAGTTAATCCCGATATGCAAAATAGCGTTGACGTATATCTTGCCGTTTGTGGTGCGGGTAGGTCGCTTGGTTACGTTTAAGTCGGATCGTAGCCATGTCGTTCTGTGAGCCAAGGAGTTGGGTCTAGTCATTTGTCTTCCTAAGACCGCTTGGCCTTCCGACTTATATTGCAGTTAATCCCGATATGCAAAATAGCGTTGACGTATATCTTGCCGTTTGTGGTGCGGGTAGGTCGCTTGGTTACGTTTGTGCACCAAGTATGTTTCAAAAAGTGGTTGCTAAATGTATAGATGCAAAGGTTAATATTAAAGCTTATCAAGAAAATCGTGATTTATTATATGGCGCATTAACTGAGTATGGTTTTGATTGTGTCAAGCCTGACGGTGCGTTCTATTTGTTCGTAAAATCGCCTGACGTAGACGCTTTTTCGTTCTATGAAAAGGCAAAACAGCACGAAATTTTAATCGTACCTTGTGATGATTTCGGCGTTAATGGTTACGTTAGAATAGCGTACTGTGTAGATTATAATAGGATAAAAAAATCATTGCCTGCGTTTAAGTCGCTTGCAAAAGAATACGGATTATGCAAATAAAAAATGCACCTCATAAAGTGTCTAACTTTTGGGGTGCATTTCACTTGCGGGATTTTCTTTTGTCTATTTTATTTTGCAGTTAATTCGTATAAATGCAACTTGTAACTATCCATTGCTTGTTGAATAATCTTCAACGCTTCATCTTTATCGGACACCACGTCAACCGTGGTGTTTTTATTTTCTAATTGCTTATATACGGTAAAGAAGTGTTGCATTTCGTCAAATATATGTTTTGGTAAATCGTGTATGCTTTTATATGTATTGTAGTTTGGGTCTGTGTCGGGGATAGCAATTATCTTTTCATCAACAGAACCGTTGTCGTTCATTACAATAACGCCGATAGGGTAACACTTAACAAGACTCATAGGAATTAAACTTTCAGAGCATAGTACCAAAACGTCTAATGGGTCGCTGTCGGCCGCTAGTGTGTGAGGTATAAATCCGTAGTTTGCGGGATAGTGGGTTGATGTGTAAAGAATTCTATCAAGGCGAAGAAGCCCTGTTTTTTTATCCATTTCATATTTTTGTTTAGAGCCTTTGCTAATTTCAACAACGGCAATAAATTCTTCGGGTTTAATTCTACTACTTTCGATGTCGTGCCAAATGTTCATATAGTACCTCCTAATAATGTGTTAATATTAACATAAATTTAGCGCAAAATCAAGTTTTTTTGCATATTTTTAATAAAATCTTTGAATAAAAGCGTAAAAAATTTGCACTAAATTAAAATGTTTGATATAATAATACGAGTGATTAGAGTATTATATACGGATATTACAAATTGTGAACTGTGCCAAGAAGAGGTAAATGCATTTCACATGATACGCAAAGATTACGTCAATGCGATAACAGACCCGGAGAGAAAACGCCAAAGCGCATACGTATGGATGCTTTTACAAAAAGCCCTTGCCGATATAAAGGTAGATGGGAATTTTTCTGTTGACTCAAAAGGCAGATGGCGAATTATTGAAGGTGGGGCAAGGTTTTCTTTAACCCATTCTGGCAATATCGTTGCCGTTGCCGTAGGAAATAGCGAATATCTTGGCGTTGACGTTGAAAAATGCTCTGAAAAAGTCTTAAAACTTCAAAGCAGACTTGGTGATTATAAGGCGACTAATATGTCTAACATTGAATATCTTACACGGGAATGGACTAAAAAAGAAAGTGCTTATAAAGCAGGCAAAAAGTGTGATTTTTATAGCCGTAAGGTGTTTGATAAAATAGGCAATGAGTATTTCTTGACCTTATGCACAAAAGATAAATTTGATGAATTTGAATACGTTGACGTAAAAAAAATATTTAAACTAAAATAGAGGTTTTTTATGAGCGAATGCACCCACGATTGTTCAACTTGTAAGCAAGATTGTTCAGAAAGAAAAGATTTTAGGGAAAAACAAAACGAACTTAGTAATATTAAAAAAGTTATCGGCATCGTCAGTGGTAAGGGCGGTGTCGGTAAATCTTTTGTGACGTCTACACTTGCTGTTCTTGCAAAACGCAAAGGCAAAAAAGTAGCCGTTCTTGATGCGGATATAACAGGACCTTCTATACCTAAGATGTTTGGTGTTAAGGATAAAGCGCAAGCGATGGATGATAAATTTTTATTACCTGTTATAAGCAAGACGGGTATAGAAATAATGTCTATTAATCTTTTGCTTGAAAACGAAACCGACCCTGTTGTTTGGCGTGGACCTGTAATAGCAGGCGCTGTTAAACAGTTTTGGACGGACGTTGTTTGGAACGACGTTGACTATATGTTTGTTGATATGCCACCGGGAACGGGTGACGTACCACTTACGGTATTTCAATCTTTACCCGTAGACGGTATTATTGTTGTAGCTTCTCCGCAAGAACTTGTTTCAATGATAGTAGGTAAAGCCGTTAAAATGGCGGGAATGATGAATATCCCCGTTATTGCCTTGGTTGAAAATATGTCATATTTTACTTGTCCCGATTGCGGTAAAAAGATTAACGTTTTCGGTGAAAGTAAGATTGAAAATACCGCAAAAGAATATAGTATTAAAACGGTTGCAAGGTTGCCTATTAACCCTGAGTTTGCTGCTCTTTCAGATAGCGGAAAAATTGAAGACTTTAACGGCGATTATCTTGATGCCGTACTTGAAGAAATACTTAAAGTATAATAAGGAAAAATTATAATGAGCGAATTAAATAACAACAATATGCCTTGTGAGGAAAAGATTGCTGAATTTACGGGTGAAAAAAAGGCAAGTGGCTTTTCGGGAAAGCTTGGATTCGTTCTTGCCGCAGCAGGCTCTGCGGTTGGGCTTGGTAATCTTTGGCGTTTCCCGTATCTTACTGCAAGATACGGTGGTGGCATATTTATACTATGTTACATAATTTTGGCAGTATTTTTCGGCGTTACGTTATTGATGCTTGAAATAGGGATAGGAAGACATACAGGCAAGAGTGTTATCGGCGCTTTTGCTAAACTAAATAAAAAATTTAAATGGTTTGGCTATGCGTGCGTTATTGTTCCTATAATAATAGTGCCTTATTACTGCGTTATCGGCGGTTGGGTTGTTAAATACGGTTGGGCATACATTACGGGTAGCCAAGGACTTGTTGGTTCTAGCGCTAACACAGGTGCGTATTTTGAAGGTTTTATATCAAGCACTTATGAACCACTTATATTCTTTTTAGTATTTGCAGTATTAACGGTTGTTGTAGTTGCGTTTGGGGTACAAAAAGGCATAGAAAAGATGAGTAAAATCCTTATGCCTGCACTCGCTGCTATATCAGTCTTTTTAATGATTTACGTTTTATGTCAACCTGGTGCGCTTGCAGGGGTTGGTTATGCGTTGATACCTGATTTTTCTAAATTTGGTTTTGAAACCGTGCTTGGTGCTTTGGGTCAATTATTTTACTCAATGTCAATCGGTATGTGTATTATGGTAACGTACGGCTCTTATATGAAAAAGAGTGTTAGTATAAAATCATCTTCGGCTCAAATCGCTATTTGTGATAGTGCCTTTGCACTTGTAGCGTCATTAATCATAATACCGGCTGTATACGCATTTGGTAATCCTGAAATTGCTTTTGCGCCAGACGGAGACGGTCCTGCATTGATGTTTATTCAACTTGCAAACGTGTTCAATAAGTTGCCGGGTGGTCCTATAATAGCAGTTGTATTCTTTGTTTTGGTATTATTTGCCGCAGTTACGTCATCAGTATCGCTTGTTGAATCAATAGTTGCGGTTTTATGTGAAGACGGTAGAATGAAAAGAATAACCGCTTGTTTGATAGTGTTTGGAGCAATACTTGTTTTAGGTGCGCTCTCTTCGTTAGGCTTTGGCGCTTTAAGTGACGTAAGTATTATGTGGAAAGGAAAGGCGATGTCTATACTTGATATGTTTGACTTTTTGGCAAATAATATCTTAATGCCTATCGTTGCTATTATCACTTGTGTTATTGCAGGTTGGTTTATTAATAAGAACATTTTGCCAAAGGAAATTGGACTTGATAAAAATAAACATTTGAATAGATACTTTAATATTATTATAAAGTTTGTTGCACCTATATGTATAGTTGCGATTTTGATATCAGGTTTATTCTTAAATATTTAAGATTAGCCCCGCAGTTAGCGGGGCGTTTTTATAAGGTGAATTTATGACGTTGTTTGAAGCGACTTTACTTCGACATTCTGTAAGAAGTTACAATGATACTAAAATTGAAAGCGATAAGATAAAAGTTATAAACGATTTTATAAATAAGTTAAATGCTGAAAGTGGACTTAATATTCAATTTTTAGTCAACGAACCTAAGGCGTTTGACTGCTTTTTGTCTAGATACGGTAAGTTTAGCGGTGTTAAAAACTATTTTGCAATGGTAGGCAAAAAGTCTAAAAGTTTGCAAGAAACAATCGGTTATTATGGAGAACGGTTGGTTTTATTTTGTCAAACGTTAGGACTTAACACTTGTTGGGTAGGCTTATCGTACAAAAAGGTCAAGAATACGTACTCAACAAATAAAAATGAAAAATTAAGTGTTGTCATAAGCGTTGGTTACGGCAAAACACAAGACGTTAATAGAAAAAGTAAAACCATAAACCAAGTAGCAAAAATCAATGAGAACACACCAAAATGGTTTGTTGACGGAGTGGAATGTGCTCTTAACGCACCTACTGCAATAAACCAACAAAAATTCTATTTTGAACTAAAAGGTGATAAAGTTTTAGCAAAGGCTGGCAAAGGTTTTTACTCAAAAATGGACCTAGGGATAGCAAAACTACATTTTGAGTTGGGTTCAAATCGTAAAATTGATTGGTTATAAATGCAAAACGCACTGAATTTCAGTGCGTTTTTTATAATACGTTATCGGCTTTTATTGAATTTACATATTCTGTGGGGGACATGTCGGTATGAAGTTTAAATTGTCTGCTAAAATAATATACAGAACCAAATCCAAGCATATCTGCAATTTCACTTACTGAAAACTTTTGTTGACTTAAAAGTTTTTTTGCTTTATCAATTTTCATATTGATAAAATATTGAATAATTGAATAACCGGTTTTTTTCTTAAACTGTGCTTTTATATAACTTTTGCTAAACCCTAAGCGATAGGAAAGTTCTTCAAGGTTTATGCACGACGCTTCGTCAAGTTTTTCGGTTAAGATTTTGCGAATACTTGTAACTATTTGGTCAGAACTAACGTTTAAGTGCAATTCTTCTGTTTCGGACTTGTCAGACTCAATATTTCTAAGAATAGAAATAAATAAAAGTTCTATGCAGTTTTTTATAATCTGTTCACCGCCAAAAGGCGCAATTTGTTTTTTGGTCATTTTTTTAAGGTGAACGTCATTAAGTTTATCACTAAAACTTATTTTCGCTTCGCTTACAATCTTATTGAGTAATGTTTTTTCATAATCGCTTAGTGTTAAAACCTTGTCGGCAAGGTTTTTAAGTGTTCTGCTTTTACATTCAAAAGTGATTATTGCAGAGTTGGCGAATTCTTCGTCGGTAAAAATTGTATGCACTGCATTAGGTCTATGTAAAAACGCTTCGCCTTGTTTTAACTTTAACGTTTCGCTTTCGTTCAAGATTTTAGCGTTGCCACTATCTATAAAAACAAGTTCCCAAAAGTCGTGCGCTTCTTCTTCAAATCGGAAGTTTTTGCCATACTTAAAATAGTGTATGGTATAAACGCCAGACACTTTGATTGGACAAATTAATTCAGTTTTTACAAACAAATTATCTTC
>JAZNFN010000032.1:0-2896 GCA_045576035.1 Christensenellaceae bacterium | reverse complement strand
AATATGTTCGCTTCCTATATAACTGCACCCAAAACGACGACTAAGCGCAGTTGAGATTTCTATAACTTCATTTACGTTGCGTGAAAATGCGTCGTAATACATTTTTTACTCCTTTATTTTTGATAGTTTATTTGCTACTATTTCAGCACGGAACAAATCACGGTTTAGTGCTGAAAGCTTTTTACCGTACTGCTCACAGACGTTGGCTGGGCGAACTCTTATAATAAGGTCGTCGATAGCCGATAAATCGGATATGCTGATTAAACCGAGCATTGCGCCGAGTTTAACGTTTGCAATATGCGTTAAAAATTCACCGTAACCAAGCATTAAAGCGTTGGTTAGCACGCCGTAAGATTTTCTTGCCCTATCCATAGTGGCAAGTTCATTCTTAACGTAAAGCCTTTCGGTTGCGTCACGTTCGGCTTGGCAAATTTCAAGCACGGTCTGCTCTACTTCTTTTATGATTTCTTGTTCCGAAACGCCAAGCGTTACTTCGTTACTTATTTGGTAAATGTACCCCTCGGCATCGCTTCCTTCACCGTAAAGTCCCCTTACCGTAAGCCCTAACTTTTGCGTTTCTTTTATGAGTGCGGATATCTTTCCGCTTGTTGAAAGTGCAGGTAAAAACATCATTACCGACGCACGCATTCCCGTGCCTAAGTTGGTCGGGCAAGCCGTTAAATATCCTAAGTTTTTATCAAACGCTATGTCTAAATTTTTTGAAAGGTCGTCATCGATTTTATCAAGTTTTTGATAGGCTTCTGCTAAGCGCAAGCCTTTCATAAAACACTGTTCTCTAACGTGGTCTTCTTCGTTGACCATAATAGAAACGGTTTCGTCTTGATTTATAAGCGCCGCACCACAACTTACGTTTTCTATAAGGTTACTGCTTATTAAGTGGCGCTCTTTCATCGCTTCAAGTTTGATTTCACTTAAATTTGACATAAAATACAAATTAAAAGTGTCTGAACGAACTAGCGCACGGTTGACTTTTTTTACTATTTCTTTGCCGACTGACGCATCGCTTACTCTAAAAGGATACCCGCTTAAATTTCTTGCAAGGCGTATGCGCGACATTATTATATTGCCTTGATAAAGGTCAGTGTTTATCGCTTGCATTATAATAGCCCCCTTGCTTTAAGTTCTTCGGAAAGTTCTAAAATTTGTTCGGCAAGTTCTCTTATATCAGAAAACCTACCGTCAAGCGTCGCAAGTTCCTTTTCCTTGATTAAACGGTTATATTCGTTTATAAGTTCTCTATCAAGCCCCGAAAGTTTTTGGGTTTTGCCCGTGTGAAAAGTTCTGCCTTGAATTTTTTTCAAAGCAATAAGAACTTCTTTTTCAAACGCCTTATAACAGTATTCGCACCCAAGCATACCCGTATTGTAAAATTCGGATAGCAAAGTGCCACAGTTTTTACAAACTTTATCGTACATAATTAATTAAAGTTTTGCCGCTAATTCCTTAATATATTCTCTTGTTTGTTCGCCTATTTCACCGCTTTTTAATGCAACTTCAACGTTTGCACGGATATAGCCGAATTTATCGCCCACATCGTATCTATCACCCTCAAAGTTGCTTGCTAAAAGTTCGCCGTTTTCGGCTAAAACGTCAAGCGCATCGGTAAGATAAATTTCATTGTTTCTTGGTTTAAGCGTTTTAAGCATACCCATAACCTTGCCAGATAAAACGTATCTGCCGATTATGGCGTTGTTTGAAAGCGCTTCGTTTACGCTAGGCTTTTCCACGATAGCGTTTACTTGCATAATTCCATCGTCTTCTCTTGCTATGCCGATATTTCCGTATTTGCTAACGTCATCACCGAAAACTTCCATAGTTGCGATAACGCTTTTGCCCGTACTTTCATAAATTTCGGCAAGCCTTTTCATACACGGTTTTTGACCATCACTTGCAAGCAACAGTTCGTCGCCAAGTAAAAGCGCAAACGGCTCGTCTTTCACGAACGGCTCTGCACATAATATTGCGCCGGCAAGTCCGTTTGGTTCACTCTGTACGGCAAAAGTCACGTTAAATCTTTGCGTTTGACGTGAAATTTCGTAAAGTTTTTGCTTGCCGTCAGAAAGCAATCTTTTTTCAAGTTCTTCTGCCGGTCCAAAATGCTTTTCGATAACGTCCGAACCAGGACTTACAACGATAATAACGTCTTCAATACCAACCGATAAAAGTTCTTCGGTTATGTACTGAATAGTCGGCTTATCAAGAACTGATAGCATAGGCTTTGGAACTGCCTTTGTTATAGGCAAAAATCTTGTTCCAAGACCCGCCGCCGGTATTATCGCCTTTTTTAGTTTAACCATTTTTACACCCCTTAAAATATTATTTGAAATTTTCTTTTTCTAATGCTTTGATTTTTTCAACACGCCTTTCGTGGCGTTCGTCCCCACTAAAATCGGTAGATAAAAACGCATCTACAATTTCCACCATAAGTCCAGGTCCAACAACCCTTTCACCCATGGCAAGCACGTTTGCATCGTTATGAAGCCTTGTCATCTTTGCTGAAAACACGTCGTGACAGTGTCCGCAACGAATTCCTTTAACTTTATTTGCAACGATGCTCATTCCTATTCCCGTTCCGCAAATTAAAATGCCCTTATCAAACTTTCCGCTAGCAACGGCGTTCGACACTTTAAGTGCGTATTCGTTATAGTCGGTTGACTTTGTGTCATAAGTACCAAAGTCTTCAAATTCAATGCCTTTTTTGTTAAGATAATCGATAAGCACGGGCTTTAAGTTTATTCCACCGTGGTCGCAACCGATTGCAACTTTCATATTAGTTTTCTCCTTTACTCTCTAAAATTTTTTCTATAATTAAATTGCACGCATCTTCTAACTGATGCGACGTTTTAATATATACGTTTATATTTCCGCCGTAAGG
>JAZNFN010000031.1:0-2980 GCA_045576035.1 Christensenellaceae bacterium | reverse complement strand
GTTGTAGTCGGCTCTATCAATATGGATTTAAGAAGTTTTTATCAACAGTTTGAGTGCGCCGTTTATACTTGCGACCAAACGGTTATGGACAGTGTAAATGAAGACTTTGCTAATACTATAAATGAGTGCGAACTGATAACTCAAAAAAACAAGCTCCGCAACCACGTTATTTATCGTATGCTTGCGGGACTTATGCAAGTTTTTGCGCCCTTTATGTAATTAGGCTCGCTCACAAAATGTAACTGATTTTTGGCTGAAAAATACTGTGAATTACTTCACGTTTTTTTAGCGCACATACCACTACGGGTATGCACACAAAAAAGAAGATTTCTCCACTCATTTCATTCGGTCGAAATGACGGATATCGTCATGTTGAGCGGAGCGATAGCGGAGTCGAAACATCTAAAATTAAGGAAAAGTTTATGAAACAGGAAACAAAAAAAACACTCGTAAGGCTTATAATTTCATTATTAGTTATAGGTGCGCTTATTTTGGGTGTATATTTAATATTTTACTTTCTTGGTTGGACAAAACTGTCAAGAGAGCAACTTCAAGACTTTATACGGTCCACGGGTGCGGTTGCACCGCTTGTGTTTATAGTCGTTTCATTTTTGCAAGTTACTTTCGTTCCATTGCCTGGGGCTGTTACGATACTTGCAGGAAGTTATCTTTTTGGCTTTTGGGCAAGTTTTTTGTATTCATATATAGGTATGATGTTAGGTTCGGTTTTGGCGTTTGCGTTAGGTAGGCTAATCGGCAGACCATACGTCAATTGGGTTGCAGGTGGAAAAGAAAAGGCTGATGAGTGGATAAAAAAATTAAAGGGAAGAGAAACGGTATTTTTATTTTTTGCTTTCTTTTTGCCGGCATTTCCCGATGATATTTTATGTTCGGTTGCAGGGGTATTGCCTATAAGGTGGGTAACGTTTATGGTTATGCAGTTTATAACAAGGGCAACATCAATACTTGCAACTATGATTTTTATGTCGGGCGAAATAATTCCCTTTTACGGTTGGGGGTTAGTAGTGCTTGGTGCGGTAGGGGTTATTTGCATCGTGGCGTTTATAATTTGCTTAAAGTACGCCGATAAACTAAACGCCTTTTTTGAAAAGATAATAAATAAAATAGTCGGCAAAAAGAATACTGATTAAAAGTCGCTTATGCGACTTTTTTTGTTATAGTTTTTTTAGGTTTTCTAGATGCGTTTTCTTTAAGTTTACTATTTATAAACTGAGTTGATATAAGGTTAAAGCCAAAGTATAAAAGTGCGTTAAAAACGACCATAATGCCTGCGCAAGCGATAAACGTAAAGAACGTTCCAAGCAGTGGTAAAAGCATTTTTTCAAGCATAGTTCCTAAAAACGCAGTTGGCAACAAAAATGACACAGCGTATAAAGTAAACCTTAAATAACGTGGTTTTTGTGCACAATTTTTGTGTAGAAGTATAAGGTTAAGCACGGTTGTAAGTCCGTAGATAAAAGTAAAACCGATAAGAAGCGAATATATGCCCATAATTGACGGCAAAAACCAAACGGATAAAAGCATAAACACTCCACTTATAACAAAGTATATAAGCGTTTTATTTTCTAGCCCCATAGAGTTGAGCATACTAGTTGTAATGTTAGATAGTCCCATAAAAAGCATTAAAAAAGCAGAAGCGGTAAGGTATTTTCCGCATTCATAGTTTCCGAACACTAAAACGCCTATTTCTTCACCACAAACAAAAAACACGGGTATAAAAAGACAGGTTAAAAAAGTGGTGAATTTAAGTGCTTTTTCAACGTCACGCTTTAAGTAAAAATAACGTTTTCTATAAAAATTTTCACTTATTTCGGGTACTAAAACCAAAGTGAAAGACCCGATTAAAGTAGTTGGGATAAAAAGTAGCGGAATTGCTTGCCCCATTGCCGAACCGAACGCACTCATAGCCTGAGCATTAGATAAACCTGAAAGCACAAGTCTTATAGGTAAAATTATTGACACAAGCGACATTGAAAGTGAGTTCGCCGTGCGCATAGCAGTTATAGGAAGCGCAGAAGTTAATAGTGGCTTAAATTCACTATTTGGGTTTTTTAACTTGTTTTTTCTAATAAAGAATACTGTCGTTGCAAGTGTGAACGAAAAGACGTATGAAATAAGCACGGCAACACCCGCACGGAAAGCACCTTGGAATACGTTAGTGGCGTTAGAAATTAAGATAATGCCAAAAACAATCATACAAATTTCTTCTAAAAGTTCAATTATGCTGTATGGCAAAAAATCCTTATCGCCCCAAAAAACACCACGAAGAACAGAGTATACGGAAGTAAAGACTAACCCAGGCACAACAA
Organism: Christensenellaceae bacterium; assembly: GCA_045576035.1. Lineage (GTDB taxonomy): Bacteria > Bacillota > Clostridia > Christensenellales > Borkfalkiaceae > UBA1259. The sequence goes on along the minus strand of JAZNFN010000031.1, from coordinate 650 downwards.
CTGTAAATATATCTATACAACGTGGGTCTGCAAAAAGAAAGTCAAAATGTTTTCCAAACAATAAAAAGATTACGCAAACGGGAATTGTGGTTAAAAGTGTAAACAAAAGTCCTGCCGTGATTACTTTATAAACACGGTCGGGTTTATTTTCAGCACGATACTTTGTCATAAGCCTTGATACCGTGATAGGTACGCCCGAACTGCACGCAGTAAATATTAATCCAAACACCGATAGTGCAACTTGATATAACCCTATTCCTTCCGAACCGATAGTTCTTGATAAAAATATTCTATATAGAAACCCTAAAAACTTTTCACTTACTGAAAAAACGGTAACGATAGCGACCGTTTTAAAAAATCTTCTCAAACAAAAACTCCTTTTTTAGTAGCCTTTCTTAAAGTATTCTATTCGCAAACTTTTATAAATATAATAATGGTATGAAAAAGTTTTTTTATCGGGTGAGTACAGGGGATACGCTAACTTCTATCGCCGACCGTTTTAACGTCCCCGTTACGCTACTAATTTATGAAAATAATTTGGATAGTGAAGTCGAACTTGGCGATATGCTTTACGTTCAAAGTGAAGAATGCTTGCTTTACACTGTTCAACCAACCGACACTTTACAGTCAGTTGCGCAAAAATTCAACGT
>JAZNFN010000030.1:0-6456 GCA_045576035.1 Christensenellaceae bacterium | reverse complement strand
AATAATAATACTTTAAGTATTTAGAACCAAACAAGCGTGACGCTTGACCCAAACTAAGCAACGTTTTAAGGGGTTAGAAACGAGCAGTTCAAGGCTCGCCCAAGCAAAAGGACGAAATTGACCGTCTGGTCATTGAGGTCTTTTGCGAAGGGCAGAAACGCAGAAATGCGACGTTTATAATACCTTAAATAAGGGGTTAGAAACGAGCGTGGCTAGGCTCGACTGCGGAAAAGGGTGAGATAGAACGTCTGTTCATCGAAGTCTTTTACGCAAGGCAGTAAACGACGCCACGCCAAGTTTATAACTTATTTCTCTGGATTTTACCGCTTATAGTTTTAGGCAATTCGTCACGGAAAACAACTACTCTTGGATATTTATAAGGTGCGGTGTGGTCTTTAACGTACTTTTGGATTTCTTTCTTCAATTCTTCGGTACCCACTGTGCCCTTAGTTAAAACGATGCTTGCTTTAACCACTTGACCACGAACTTCGTCGGGAACGGCTGAAACACCGCACTCTAAAACGTATGGAAGTTCCATTATTACGCTTTCAATTTCAAATGGTCCGATACGGTAGCCACTTGACTTAATAACGTCGTCAACACGCCCAACGTACCAAAAATAGCCGTCTTCATCACGCCAAGCAGTATCGCCCGTATGGTATAAGCCGTCGTGCCAAGCTTCGCTTGTCTTTTCAGCATCACGATAATATTCTCTAAACAAGCCACAAGGAACTTCCTTATCGGTGTGGATAACTATTTCACCAACTTCACCAGGGGCAACAGTCTTGCCGTCAGCATCTACGATATCAACGTCGTACTGCGGATTTGCTTTACCCATTGCGCCGATTTTAGGCGTTGTTCCGTAAAGGTTTGCTATTGCAAGAGTGGTTTCGGTTTGACCGAACCCTTCCATTATTTCTAATCCCGTTGCAGCTTTAAATTGATTGAACACTTCGGGATTGAGTGCTTCGCCTGCGGTAGTCATGTGGTGAATTGACGAAAGGTCAAACTTAGAAAGGTCGCCACGGATTAACATACGAAGCATAGTGGGTGGAGCACAGAAAGTAGTGATGTTGTATTTTGCAAACATTGGAAGTATATCGTTTTCGTCAAATTTATCAAAGTCATAAACGAAAACTGCGCCTTCACAAAGCCATTGACCGTAAAGTTTTCCCCAAAGCGATTTACCCCAACCGGTATCAGAAATGGTAAGATGCAAGCCGTCTCTTTCACAACAGTGCCAATATTTTGCGGTTACGAAATGTCCCAAAGCGTAAGTGTGTTTATGCGCTGCCATTTTGGGATTGCCCGTCGTTCCCGAAGTAAAGAACATAAGTGCAGTTTCGTCACCTGCCGAAGCATTTTCTTCACGTTCAAATTTTCCTGAGAATAAAGAGTATTCTTTATCAAAGTCGCGCCAGCCTTCTTTTGCCCCGCCAACCATAACGAGTTTTTCAACCCCAGGACATTTTTGAGCGGCACTTTGTGCAAACTTATAAGTATCACCGTCGGCAGTACATACTATTGCTTTTACGCCTGCGGAAGTGTACCTATATTCAAAGTCGTGTTCTTTAAGTTGGTTGGTTGCAGGGATTGCAACTGCGCCAAGTTTATGAAGAGCGACCATACAAAACCAGAATTGATAATGGCGTTTTAACACAAGCATAACCTTATCCCCACGCTTTATTCCAAGCGAAGTGAAGTAGTTTGCGACTTGATTTGATGCACGCTTTATATCCTTAAAGGTAAAACGGCGTTCGTTCTTAAACTTATCAAGGTGCAACATTGCAAGTTTTTCAGGATATTTTTCAGCGATACCGTCAACGATGTCAAAGCCAAAGTTGAACGTATCGGTATTTTTAAACTTGATTGATTGAAGTTTGCCATCAGAATCTTCAACCGTTTCAACAAATTTTTCACATACAAGGTTTTCAGACTTTTTAGCCGCCATAACGCTTTTTCTAACAACCGTTTCGTTAGAGTTATCGCCCGACATAACTACGGCTACGAAAGTACAATCTTTACCGTCAACAGCAATCATACCGTGTGGCATTGATGAGTTGTAGTAAATGCTATCGCCCTCGCCTAATACTTCAACGTGGTCGCCGACCTGAACTTTAAGTTTACCGCTTAAAACAAGGTCGAATTCTTGACCGCTGTGCGTGGTTAGGTGGATAGGTTTATTTTGTTGAGACTGAGAATACTCATAAGTAACGTAATATGGCTCTGCAAGTTTATCTTTAAACTTGGGTGCAAGGTTTGAAATATCGATACCGTCTTCTTTTGCAGTGCCTTGACCTTGACCTTTTCTAGTTACAGTATAAGTAGAAAGCTTAGCAGAACTACCTTCTAAAAGGTCAGTCATATCAACTTTAAGCGCCAAAGCGCATTTGTGTATAAATGAAAAAGGAATATCTACTTTTCCGCTCTCATAAGTAACGTACTTATCTTCGTCTACGTCTGTTTTCTTAGCCATCGAAGCCGTGGAAAAGCCCATAATTTCGCGCAACTCCTTAATTCTTGTTGCGACTTCCGATAACTGATTTAAAGTGTTGTTTGTGTTCATGGTGTAACCTCCTTAAAAAATTTATATATAATTTATTTTTTCTAAACAAAAAACCGTCCCAAAGCTTTTGCTTTGAGACGGGTATAATATACTCGCGGTACCACTCAAATTGCAGTTACAACTGCCCCTCAGAATCCATCAATTCTTATGCCTTTACGCAGCAATCACGGAAAGCGCCTACTAAGAAATAATCTTTTGGGACTTTCAGCTCAGAAGTGATAAGATAACTATCGGTTTTTATCGGGATTGCACCGCCCCCGACTCTCTGTAAAAAACGTTTAATAGAATCCGTCTTCGTCATAGCCTTTAATCTTATTAAGTTACACTAAGTTTAGCACTTATAAAAATCGATGTCAAGCATTTTTCATAACAAAAAAAAGATTTTTTTAAATTTTTATTGATACGATAAAACTTAATTGTATGGCAAAAAAGTAAAAAATAAAGAGCAACTTTTCATTGCTCTTTATACTTTTAAACATTATATAACTACGCATAAATTTTCGCGTAATTATTAAATTATTCACCCTTGAAAGGCAACAAGTCAACCAATCTTGCACGTTTGATAGCTTTTGCCAAAACACGTTGGTGCTTTGCGCATACGCCGGTCATACGTCTGGGGAGAATTTTTCCGCCTTCGGTAATGTACTTCTTTAAAGTATTGATATCTTTGTAATCAATAACGTCAGTCTTGTTCTGACAGAAAGCGCAAACCTTTTTGCGGGGAATTCTTTTAATGAATTTTTTCCCTTCTTTGGGCTGAGCCGCTGCTTCTGCTGCGGGGGCCTGGGTTACGTTGGTATTTTCTTCCATGATTATACTCCTTTAATTATCCTAACGAATTCTTAGAACGGAAGCTGATTGTCGTCAATAGCTTCTAATTGAGGGCGTTCACGCTTAGCGGATACAACGGGCATATCGTCCCCATCGCTAATAGCACCCTTAGGCGTTAAGAATTCAACTTCGCTTGCAACTATGTCAGTTACGTTTCTCTTAATACCGTCTTTATCTTCATAAGAACGGTTTTGTAAACTGCCAATAACTGCAACTTTGTTACCTTTTTTTAAATATTTACCGCAATTTTCCGCTCTGCCACGCCAAACGGTGATATTGAAAAAATCCGTCTCACGATTGCCGTCTGCACTGGCGTAATCCCTTGAAACTGCTATTGCAAATCTGCATACGGCTACTCCGCTTGGGGTTTCCGAAAGTTCAGGGTCACGGGTTAAATTACCAATCAAGATAACTTTGTTCATAAAATTTCTCCTAAAATTAAATCTTGGTTATCAATCTTCTGATGATACCGTCTGTTATACCGATGATACGTTTAATTTCAACAACAAGCGTTTTTGCTGCTTCAAACGTCATCAATACGTAAAAACCTTCTGATTTGTAGTTAATGGGGTACTGTAATTTCTTCAATCCCCAACGGTCTGTCTTTTCAACAACACCGCCGTTTGTGGTAACCAAATCTTCGATTTTCTTGATAATCCCGTCTTTTGCTTCGTCTGAAAGTGAAGCATCAAGGATGTACAACATCTCGTATTTCGTCATATTTTTTACCTCCCGGACTTATTCGGCTTGCATTTTAAGCAAGCAAGGTTTTATTCTTAAAGCAAAACTGCCATAAGTTTAATTATAATAACAGATAAATATATTTTTGTCAACGGTTTTTTATAGTTTTACAAATTTTAACCGCCAATTCCGCCAAGCGTTGCATTTAACGCCTGTTCAAGCGTCTTATCGTAAAGCAATGCGTTTGCGCTTTCAATAATGCCTGCGTCAATAAGTTGACGAACGGTTGCGTGTGTGAAAGCAGAAGATATATCTACGCTGTTTTCGTTACCGCCCTGTAAATCCGCAATGGTTGCACTTGAAACGGTGTAAGAAATAGGTCTACCAATATGATTTGCATCACTAGATAACGTAGTACTTGAATCAAAGCAAATGAGTAGCCAAATACCTGCGTCTTCGCTTAGATAATATTCACCATCATCTTTAAGCGTGTAAGTTTTACCGTCCGCACTTAAAGTGTATCTTGGTGAGTTTGCAACCGGCGTTGTGGTGAAAATATTCGCACCGTAAACCTTATACAATGAAAGTTCGTTAATAGCATCGCCTATTCCACCGACAGAAGAATCGCTCTCAATCAACGCTTGAATTATAGGATTACTTGAAGTTTCACCAACAACGGTTTTTAGGCTTACTTTGTCAAAGTTAAAGCCGTCGCCAGAGAGCATTGAAACTGTAATATTTTCATAGTTCATTTTAAACGCGTCTTCAAGTATAGATTTTAAGTTACCGCTTGGTGCGGGCAACACTTTATATAAGTGTAAGTCTTCCATCTTGAAAGATGCAAGCATTGAAAGAGTAATATCTTCGTAACTTGTAACTAAAACTTCTTCATCACCTACGTTTACAGTATGATTAACATAAACGTCTTCAAGAATTGATTTTAAGCTATTGTCAGGGCTTGTTAAAACGGTTGAAAGTCTTACGTTATCAATGCTGAAATTATTTATATCGCTAATTGATAAACTTTGTGCTTTTGCACTAATTTCCGTATCCGTATCAGTAGATTTTAGCATTCCCTTACAATCTAAAAGGATTTTATAAAGCTGACTGTTGTCGACGTTTTTAACGCTATCCTTATAAGGAAGAACGGTTGAAAGCTTAACGTTATCAATGTTGAAAGCTGAACTACCTAAATCTGCGATAGTGATGTCAGCGTAAGCTTTGCCATTTAGCGCACCGCTTAGTAAGTTTTTAAGCGTATCGTTTGAACTATCCATTACGACCGACAACTTAACGTTATCAATATTGAAAGAAGAGCCACCCAAGTCCGCAATGGTGATATCGTCGTATGCTTTACCACCCAAAGCACCGCTTAGAATGTCTTGAAGTTGTGCATTTGCCGTCATTACAACCGACAACTTAACGTTATCAATATTGAAAGAAGAACTACCTAAATCTGCGATAGTGATATCTGTATAATCTTTACCGCCCAAAGCACCGCTTAGTATGCTTTGAAGTTTTGTGTTAGCCGTCATTACAACTGACAATTTAACGTTGTTAATATCAAACGACGTACCGCTTAAATCAGCAATGGTTATGTCAGAATACTTCTTGCCGTTGAGCGCACCACTTAAAATGTTTTGAAGTTTTTCGTTAGTGCTTTCCATAACGGTTGAAAGTTTAACTTGATTAATGTTAAAGCCTGTGCCAGCAAAATCTTTAATCGTTATATCGTTAAAGCTCTTGTCTTCGGTTGCAGTATCAAACGCTTGGTCAAGAATGTTTTTGAGATTTTCGTTTACTTCGCCCATTACTGCTGATAGTTTAACGTTGTCAATGCTGAATGCTTCACTGCTTAAATCTGCAATGGTTATATCTGCGTAAGGCTTATCGTTACGCGCACCGCTTAGAACTTTTTGAAGTTTTGCGTTTGCCGTCATTACCGCTGAAAGTTTAACGTTATCAATGGTAAACGCAGTGCTTGCTAAATCAGCAATGGTTATGTCAGAGTAATTTTTGCCGCTCAAAGCACCACTTAAAATGTTTTGGAGTTTTTCGTTAGAGTTTTCCATAACGACTGAGAGTTTAACGTTATTAATGTTGAACGCTTCACTGCTCAAATCGGCTATGCTAATTTCATCAAATTCCTTGCCGCTCAAAGCTCCGCTTAATACTTTTTCAAGTTTTTCATCAGCAGTCATTACGGTTGAAAGTTTAACGTTGTTAATATTAAATGCCGTACCTGCAAAATCTTTGATTGCTATATCGTTAAAGCTCTTATCTTCGGTTTCGGTGTCAAACGCTTGGTCAAGAATATCTTTTAACGTACCCGTTACGTCCATTACGTCTGCAAGTTTAACGTTGTCTATGTTAAAATC
>JAZNFN010000029.1:0-2021 GCA_045576035.1 Christensenellaceae bacterium | reverse complement strand
ACCGCATCATTTATTGCATCCCATATTTTAACAAGCAACATCACTGTGCCGGCTTTTGCAAGATTTACTCCTTGAAACATTAAGTATGTAACAAGAAATGTACTCACTAAAGAATATATCATATTTTGACCGACAAAATATATATAATAACTTTTTCTTTCTGAAGGACACGTTTGCCAACCTTGCGGTGTTTCATAAAATAACTTTTTCAGCATCAAATCACCTAATTCATTTTTTATCTTAATTTTTCAACATGAAAAAGCTATACGAAACTCATCTGTAAACTTGAGTTATCATTTATCTACATTATAGTATAATCTAAGCAATAAATCAATAAAATTAATTAAAAACTACTTAATTTTTGGCAAAAAAAGAAGCATCACATTTCGTGATGCTTCTGGCTGGGATGGCTGGATTCGCCGCAAAAACTACGTTTTGCGTCGCTTTGCAACGATTATAATCGGCTTCGCCGATGTGTTGGTTCAAATCCAGCTCTTGCTACAAAAAAATTAAAAGCACCACATTTGTGGTGCTTCTGGCTGGGATGGCTGGATTTGAACCAGCGGATAACGGAGTCAAAGTCCGGTGCCTTACCACTTGGCGACACCCCAGTATAAATTGACAAAAAAATGGGGTGGATGATCGGGGTCGAACCGACGACCTCCAGGGCCACAACCTGGCACTCTAACCAACTGAGCTACATCCACCAAATAAAACATATTTTGGAATATTTATGACAAAGTCAAAACGTGGCAACAAAATATTCCGTAAACAACGTAAGTTATTATAGCAGATATATCAGTTTCTGTCAATAGAAACTTTAAAAATTTTTTAAGTTTTACAACTTTTCATTTAAAAATTTTACTTAATTATTTATTTCAACAAAAAATAAAAATTATATTGACTTCTTATTTTTAAATATATACAATGTAGTTGCAAATTTTAATATCAACAGGTGATTATCATGGATATTTTTGGTTTTTTGATGTTCTTCGGTGGCGTTGGACTATTTCTTTATGGTATAAAAATAATGGGTCAAGGGCTTGAAATGGCTGCAGGAAGCAAACTTAAATTGTTACTTGATAAAGTTACTTCAAACAAATTTATGGCTGTCCTTATAGGTGTAGTTATTACAGCATTGATACAAAGTTCATCTGCAACCACTGTCATGGTAGTAGGTTTTGTAAATGCAGGACTTATGAACCTTGTGCAGGCAACAGGTGTTATTATGGGTGCTAATATCGGTACTACCGTTACAAGTATACTTATAGCACTTAATTTATCAGACTTAGCTCCTGTTTTTATATTCATCGGTGCAATCCTCCTTGTATTTTCAAAGAAAAAATTTCTCTCTCACATTGGTGAAATTGTGGCAGGTTTCGGTTTGCTTTTCATGGGCATGGACGTCATGTCCAGTGCTATGGAACCTTTAAGAGATTCACAGTTTTTTATAAATTTCATGACAAAAGCTAATAATCCGTTTATTGGCATACTTGTCGGTGTTGTTTTCACTGCAATTATTCAGAGTTCTTCTGCGAGTATCGGCATTTTGCAAGCTCTTGCATTAAAAGGACTTATACCCATTGAATTTGCAGTTTTCATTTTGTTCGGTCAGAATATTGGTACGGTTATTACCGCTCTGCTTTCTTCAGCGGGCAGTAAAACCAACTCAAAACGCGCCGCAATCATCCACTTGTTATTCAACGTTTTTGGCACAGCAATTTTTGTAGTAATAGCACTTATTTCAAATCAACTTCCCTTCACCTACTTCGATTTACTTGAAAAAATTGCCCCCGGCAACACCGTTGCACAGATTTCAGCAGCTCACATTATATTTAACGTTGTCAGCACCCTGCTCCTCTTTCCGTTTTCAAACATGCTTGTTGCTTTATCACGTCGGATTATCCCCGACAAAGAGGACAAGCTTTCGAAAGAACCGCATTTGACATATCTTGATGAGCGTATTCTTTCCACTCCTCCCCTTGCTGTTAAACAGGTCGGAAACGAAGTAATCCGTATGG
>JAZNFN010000028.1:0-8593 GCA_045576035.1 Christensenellaceae bacterium | reverse complement strand
GTACTGCGTGAAAAGATGGCAAAAGACGGCGTAGATATGGTAATGGGATACTCAAACTTAGTAGAACTTGGTATCGTAAGATATTACTGTGGATTTGCACCTGTAAATGAAAACGCAGCAATAATTATACCCATAGATGGCGACGTAACGCTATGCGCAGGGCAAGCAGGATTCGACTATGCAGAAGTACAAAACCAATTAGATGGAAGCATTATTAAAATCTTCCCAGAAGTTGGTGAAGTGTCAGGGTTTGAATACGACACGGAAGGGCAATTAGACTTTGCCGAATACTTCCGTCAAATTAAAGCACAAAAAAATATTAAAAAAATCGCTATCATTGGAAGACTAATATTCCCGTCAATAATATATAACAAATTAACTTCGGTTTTCTCTGATGCAGAAATCGTAGATTATGATGACGTTCACTATGGACAAAGAGTAATAAAGAGTGCAAACGAAATAGAAGTATTAAAGACTAACTGGGAGATGGTTAGTGAAGTATTTACGCAAGTTGTACCAAAGATAGAAGAAGGAATGACCGAAAGGCAAATACAAGCACTATTTGAATATGCGATATATAACGTAGGTGCAGAATCAAGTGTACAAGCATTTGAACCAATGGTAGCAACAGGAGTAAAGAATTCATACATCAGTATGTGCCGTAACACACTTAGGAAAATAGAAAAGAGTGAAATCTTGAATTTAGCCGCAGGTGTTAGTTATGAAGGATACAACGGAATAATATGTTCACCATTAGTACTTGGAGAAATCCCACAAAAGATAAAAGATGCAGTAATGTGTGCTTATGACGCATTAAACTTTGCATCGGACAAAATGAAACCAGGTGTACCTTGTACAACCGTTCTTGAAGCGTATGAAAGCTACTTAACCAAATATGGATACATACAATATTGTCCCTATGGCAGTTTGCATAGCACGGGAATGTTAGAGTGTGAAGCGCCTGTATATTCAAAGAAGAACGGAAGAATAATAGAAGAAAATATGGCAATATGTATCGACGCATACTTTAAGGGAATGGAATGGGGTAGTTTTAGAATAGAAGACTGCTATCTCATAGAAAAGAAAGGCGCAAAGAGAATGACGACGTATAACGACAAAGCGATACCGAAAATATTCAAGTAAGGAGAAAAGAAAATGGCAAACGGAAAGAAATGTTGGTATATACCAGACGGATGGATACCGGTACAAAAGAAAGGGGAAAACGATAAGTTAGAAGGACACGAAGCACTAATAGTGTTAAACTGCAACGCAAAGGACGCAAAGATAAAGGTAGACTTTTACTTTGAAGATAAAGAGCCGATAGAAGACGTAGAGTTTATAATCCCTGCAAAGAGAGTAAAATGTTTTAGAATGGACCACCCAGAAGAAATAGGAGGGATAGAATTAGGAAGATTAAATCAATACTCAGTAAGAGTAAGAAGTAAACTACCGGTAGTAGTACAATTCGGCAGAATGGACGTAACGCAAGACAACTGCGCTTACATAGGTTTAATGGGTTATTCTGAATAATAGGGTGTAAGATGAAAACTGTTTGGGCAAAAAATGGTTTAAAAGAATATAATAGTAGATGTTATTTTCAAATAAAATGTGAAAAAGCAAGCAAAATAGAACTTATCGCAAAAGATGTTTATCAGTTGTTTATTGATGGCAAGTTTATCGGTTGGGGACCTTCAAAAACGGATTTGAGTTATGCGAGAAAGGATGTTTACGACTTGTCTAAGTTTAATAATTTTGTGTTGACGGTTGAAGTTGTTAGTTATAACATTCCTTCGTACTCAATTTGTTCGGAAACCCCCTTATTTGGTGCGCAAATTTTTGATGGTAATTCGTTGGTTGCTGATACCTATGATTTTAAGACGTATAGAGTAAACGATTACGAAAGGAAAGTGCAAAAATATTCACTGCAACGTGGATTTTCTGAGTTTTACGTTATGGAAAAGGATAGAAACGATTTTTATAACGGTAAACACAGTTTGGCTGAGATTGAAACAGTTGAAGTTAAAGAACCAAAAATACTTGAACGTAGCACGGAATTTCCTAAATATAATGAATTGATTTGTAAAAAAATTGCAAGTGGAAATTTTGTCATTGACAAAAACGCAGAGCATTGGGTTGAAAATGAACAGATGTTAAACAATCCTAATCAAAACAGTTGTTTTGAGCGTTATGAAATACGTGAATTTGTAAGTGATACCGTGAGTGAATTCGTATATAAAGATGCGCAAATATTAGGCGATATCTTAAACGAAAAGCAATATTTTACATACGATTTTGGTCGCATAGTTACGGGGCTTTTTAGTTTGGAGTTAAACGTTATAGAAGATGCCGAAGTGTATTTATCTTGGTCAGAACTTGCTGATTACGACAAGGGTTTTTGCGACTTTGATTTTTCACGAAACACCTGTTGTGATATTATAAAGTACGAACTTAAAAAGGGCAAATATAATCTTTTATCTTTTGAGCCTTATTGCTGTGAATATGCAAGGGTAATTGTTTTAAGTGGTAAGGTTGAAGTTAATAAGTTAAGTATGCGCTTAGTTCAAAACGCTTGCCTTGAAGATTTTGAGTTTACTTGCGAAAATAAAAATCTTGAAGTTATAGTTAATGCTGCAAAAAACACTCTATCGCAAAATGCAGTCGATATTTTTTACGATTGCCCTGGCAGAGAACGTGCCGGTTGGCTTTGCGACGGCTATTTTATGGGGCGTGCAGAAACTTTGCTTTGCAAAAACAACAACGTTGAAAAAGATTATTTAGAAAACTTTATAATTTTTTCGGATAGTGAAAGATATCCCAAAGGTATGATACCTATGTGTTATCCTTCTAAGGTTGCAAGTAAAAAATATATACCTAATTGGGCTATGTGGTTTATATTAGAACTAGGTGACTATTATAAGCGTACAGGTGATATAAGTCTTATAGAAAAGTCAAAAGATAGGTGCTACGGCATAATAAATTTCCTTGACGATTATTTGAATGAATACGGACTGTTGGAAAATTTAAAAAGTTGGGTATTCGTTGAATGGTCAAAGGCAAATGATTTTGTTGGGGGCGTAAATTGTCCATCTAACGTAATTTATAGTGAAGCACTAAAAACTGTTGGTGAGCTGTATAATGACGATAAGCTGATAAATCGTTCGTTAAATGTTAAGAATGCTATCAAAAATATATTTTTTAACGGAACGTTTTTCATTGATAACGCTGTTAGAGATGAGTCGGGTAAATTAATTTTGACAGACAATACAAGTGAAACGTGTCAGTATTACGTCTTGTATTTTGGATTGGCGGACGGGGATGAATATAGAGCGTTCAAAAATACTATGATTGACAACTTTGGGTATTTTAGAGACGATAAAACGGTTTTCCCAAAAGTCTATAAATCAAACGCATTTATAGGTAATTTCCTTAGATTTGCATACTTATATAAAGCAGGTGAATATGAAAGATTACTTTCGGAGTGTGAAAAATATTTTACGCCGATGGCAAAACAAAGTTTAACATTGTGGGAACATAACACTACGTTTAGTAGCTTGAATCACGGTTTTGCTTCATATTCGGCAGTTTTAATTATTAACAGTCTTGAAAAAACAAAAAAATTTAAGTATGGTATTAAATAACAAATAGGCTCAAACGTGTTTTTTGACATTGTTTGAGCTTTTTTGTTGTTCTTTTAATAAAAGAATTTTATTAAGCAAAGTAAAAATAAATTTACAAAATTAAATTTATATGGTATACTAATTAAAATAATGGATAAGTTTTGCTTCGTGTGTGATATAAATTTGGGGGAGTTTTGTTTTGGAACTTAAAAAAAGAAAATACAAAAGGCAAGTTGTTGCCGCTATTTTAGACGCATATCGCCGTCAATATGAAAGCATTATTGCTGAGCAAAAAGCTAAAATTATAGATTTAGCGAAGGAAAAAACAGAACTTTCTACTGAAATTGAAAACTACAAGGCAAAAGAACACCTTATAACTTTAACTCTTGAACGTGCTGAAAAAACAGCGCAGGATATTAAAGAACAAATCGGACTTGAATATTCGCTTGAAATAGAAAGACTTAAAAACTTTTCGCAAAAATGGGATGCTTATTTTAACGAACTTAAAGAGAAATATCCACTTTATCCTGTAACAAAAAAAGCGATAGAAGCAAACGAAAAAGTAAAAAACATTAACAAAAATGATGACCCTAAAAGCGCAATTGAAGCGCTTGATAAGGTTATTGATAGCAAAAAGAAACAAAAATTTAATCCTAAGGAAAAAATAGGGGATTATATTGCGGCAACAAGTGATAACGGATTTAATCTTGACGAAGTTCTAAATCCTGGCAAGTTGCGTTTGGAGGATTTATGCAAGGAGTTGGGACTGATAGAAGAAAACGAATAGTCGTTGAAATTGTTTCGCTTGTAGTAATCTCAATTCTAATAGCATTTGACCAGATTGCGAAACTTCACTTTTCAAGAACGCTTGCATTTGGTGAAAAGTTGAACGTGATAGACGGATTCTTTTATTTTACTTACACGCTAAACACAGGCGCTGCGTGGAGTTTTCTTGCAGACGTTTCGTGGGGACAGTTGTTTTTTAAGATTTTAACCGTAGTTGCACTTATAGCGTTTTCACTTTTTTATGTTATCGTTGCAAGAAAGGGTTACAAATTGCTACGCATTGCACTTATTCTTGTAATATCGGGAACAATAGGCAATTTTATAGATAGATTGGCCATTGACGCTGTAATTGACTTTATCGGATTTACTTTTGGCACTTATAATTTCCCAATATTTAATTTGGCAGATAGTTTTTTGGTTGTCGGTGTAATAATGATTATTATTCAATATTTATTTATTGACGAAAACGCAGTGTTTAAGAAGAAAAATGGAAACAAAGAAAATTAAAATAGTTGACGGCAATTTAAGAGCGGACGTTTATTTATCCGAACAGTTAAATTGTACTCGTTCAAGAATAAAAAAACTTTGTGACGACGGGTTTCTCACCGTAAACGGTAAAATAGCAAAGTCAAATAAAGTATTAAAACCTAATGATTTGGTTGAAATTACATTTCCCGACAATAAAAACTTAGACCTTGAACCGCAAGATATACCAATAAGCATAGTTTATCAAGATAGTGACGTAGCAGTTATTGATAAACCGCAAGGAATGACCGTCCACGCAGGAAGTGGAACGAACGGTGACACTCTTGTAAACGCACTTTTATATCACCTTGACAATTTGTCTGGAATAAACGGAGTTGTTCGACCTGGTATAGTGCATAGGATTGACAAAAACACGTCGGGACTTTTGGTTGTTGCTAAAAACGACCAAGCGCACGTCAAGCTTGCAAAACAACTTGAAGATAAAACTTGTAGAAGGATTTACGTCGCACTACTTGAAGGTGTTGTAAAAGAAGATAAGGGGCGAATAAGCACGTTTATAGGTAGAAATCAAAAAGACAGAACGAAAATGGCGGTTGTTTCTAACGGTAGGGACGCAATAACCGATTTCACCGTTATAAAACGCTATAAGAATTATACGTTGTGTGAATTTTCGTTAAAAACAGGTAGAACACATCAAATAAGAGTACACGCAAAACATATCGGGCACCCGATTGTTGGTGATAAAGAATACGGATATAAAAATCAAAAGTTTAATCTGGACGGACAGTTGTTGCACGCAAAAAGATTAGAGTTTATTCACCCGTCAACAAACGAAAGGGTAGGATTCGACAGCCCTATACCCGAATATTTTCAAAAAGTATTGGATAGTTTAAAATAGTTATGGAATTAAAAACGGTATTACTTGACGACCAAGCGCTTGGTAGAGCGCTTCGCAGAATATCTCACGAAATAGTGGAAAACAATAAAGGCGTAAAAAACGTCGTGTTACTTGGCATTGCTCGTGGGGGCGTGCCTGTAAGTGAGTTACTTGCGGAAAATATTTATAAAATAGAAAACGAAAAAGTTCCTGTCGGAAAGTTAGACATTACTCTATATCGTGACGATATTAAACAAAGTTTCGACGAAGCAAAGGTTACGGGGACGGATATAAATTTTTCACTGCAAAATAAAGACGTTATATTGTGTGACGACGTTTTGTTTACAGGAAGGACCGTTCGTGCGGGAATAGAAGCAATATTTAAGTTTGGCAGACCTAAAAGTATTCAACTTGCTGTTTTAATTGATAGGGGGCATAGGGAACTGCCTATTCGTGCTGATTACGTAGGCAAGAACGTTCCAACTTCTAACGATGAAGTTGTTAGCGTAACATTTGATAAAATAAACGGCAATAAAGCCGTAATATTAGGATAAAAGGAGAAAATTATGAAAAATTCAGGCAAAAACATATTAAACACTTTATCTTACATTGCATTGATTATCGTTGCTTTTTTGCTCTTTGCAAGATGGCTTTCGCCCATTATCAGTTTGGGCGGTGCAGTAACAAAAGTGCTTGAAACTTTACAAAACATATTGATTTTAATTGTTATAGGCATTTCTGCATTTAATTTCAGTAATTCAAGCAATCGCAAATGGATAAAAATAGTATTTTGGGTTGCAGTAGCAATATTTGTTGTTGGAACAGTATTACTTTGGCTTTAATAATTAACAAAAGGACGAAACTAACGTGGCAAAACCTTTGGTAGCAATAGTCGGCAGACCTAACGTAGGCAAATCTACGTTCTTTAACAAGGTTGTCGGCAAAAAACTTTCAATAGTAGAAAATTTCCCAGGTGTAACTAGGGATAGACTTTATGCTGACGCAGAGTGGTGCGGTCGGTATTTTACGCTTGTTGATACGGGTGGGCTTGAATTAAAGTCCACGGATGAAATGTGGATGCATATTCAAAAACAAGCAGAAATAGCAATAGAAACAGCTGACGTAATAATACTTTTTACCGATGCAAAAACAGGGCTTAATGCTTCGGATGAAGACGTCGCTATGAAACTTAGAAAATCAGGTAAGCCTGTTGTTCTTGCGGTAAACAAGCTTGACAACTATAACCCCGAAAAGTTATATGAATTTTATAACTTAGGACTTGGCGAGCCGTTCGGTATTTCCGCCGAACACGGCACGGGAATAGGTGAACTTCTTGACGAAGTAGTCGACAACTTTAATAGTGAAGGCGAAAAGGAAGACGATGATTCTATTAAACTTGCAGTGGTTGGAAAACCAAATGCAGGTAAGTCAAGTTTATGTAATAAATTACTAGGCTTTGATAGAACGATTGTGTCTGACATAGCAGGCACTACAAGAGATGCGATAGACACGCCTTTTATTTATAATAATCAAAAATATACGCTTATTGATACGGCAGGTATTAGAAAGAAAAAAAGCGTTGAGGAAGATTTAGAATATTATAGTGTTTTGCGTGCACTTGGTGCTATCCGTAGAGCTGACGTTTGCATTATGATGATTGATGCTTCTAAGGGCGTAACTGAACAGGACGTTAAGATTTGCGGTTATATTCACGAACAAGGCAAACCGTCTGTAATAGTTATGAACAAGTGGGATTTAATCGAAAAGGATACGAACACGATAAATAAATTTAACTTTAATCTTAAAGAAGCCTTAAAGTTTATGGATTACGTTTTGCCTGTTTACGTTTCAGCTAAAACGGGTCAAAGAACAGATAAAATATTAAATTTAGCAGTTCAAGCTTTGGATAATGCGAATAGGCGAATTTCTACGGGACAACTAAACGATTTAATATTAGATTGCGTGCGTGCAAGTGAACCGCCGTCAATGAACGGTAAAAGGCTTAAAATCAAGTATGCAACTCAACTTGGTACGAACCCGCCGAATTTTATTTTATTCGTTAATGAAACTGCTCTTTTACATTTTTCGTATAAAAGATATATTGAAAATTGCATAAGGAAGGCGTATGACTTTTCGGGTACGCCAATTAAAATAACGGCAAGGGAAAATAACGATGACGACTGATATAGTAATTTTAGTATTGTTTGCCATAGTTAGTTACTTTTTCGGTAATATAAACTGGGCGATAATTATTTCAAAAACTAAAAAAACCGATATAAGAAAAATGGGTAGTGGTAATCCAGGTACGCTTAATATGAGCAGAAATTTAGGCTTAAAATTTGGACTACTTACTTTTTTCTTGGATATTATGAAAGGCGTTATTCCTACGCTTGTAGTATTCTTTGTGTTTCAAGGTAAATATTTTGGTGGTTCAGAGTTTGCTATTTCTGACTTTGCCATATATCTTTGTGGACTTTGTGTGGTTTTAGGGCATATTTATCCTGTAATATTTAAATTTAAGGGCGGAAAAGGTATCGCTTCAACCATAGGTGTATTCATCGTGTGTGAGTCAGTTTACGGTTGGGAATGGGCGGTAATAATTATAATGGCACTTGTCGCTGCACTTGCGTTTATTTATCTTACCGAATTTGGCGCAATGGGTTCGTTTATTGCTATAACACCACCGGCTATCGGTAGTTCTATAAGATTATACGTTACTTACGCTCAAACGGTAAGCGAAGTATGTTTTGCTTTCCATATTGTTACAAATATGCTTATTTTTGCAATTTGTTTATTTACTTGGTTTGCACATAGACGTAACATTGAA
>JAZNFN010000027.1:0-27715 GCA_045576035.1 Christensenellaceae bacterium | reverse complement strand
TCAGAATCGGGTTTTGATGGCTTAACTAATTTAGAAAAATTTGCGACACATTCTCCATTTATTACTTTAATAGCTCCTATTTCAATAATTTCATCAAAGAACGGGTCTAACCCTGTTGTTTCAATATCTAAAACAACATAGTCATTCAATATATTGATTAACGACTTACCCTTAAATTGCCTACCACAATTATAAATTGTTATCATTGTTTTACCTTTGTAAAAATTTTGGTAAGGTAATTATAGCATAATTTTAGAAATTTTTCAATCCCTTATGGTATGCGTAAGCTAATAAAATGAACGAAATTTTATCTTTACACACAAAATAATATAGTCACCCATATTACCCATAAGTTCCCTTAAATTCCCTATGTGATTGCAGGACGTGCACTTGTCTTGGTACGAGAGCCTAACACACTCGCTCTCATTGTCAAGAGGCTTTCGACGGCATAAACCGCCGTTAAAAAGAATAAGAGCCAACCCATAAAGGATTGACTCTTTTTATCAAAAATTACTTATATAGTTCATTTATTAAGTTTCTAAGACCAATAGGCAACATTTTGCGTGCTTCATACTTAAATCGTTCCAAATTCATAGGTGACAATTTATTGATTGCATCGCTCATATCTTTGCAAGCTTTAGAAAAATCAAACTGAAATTTTTGATATTCTCGTTCTAATTCTTCGTTAGTCATTTTTATTTCCTCCTTTTATCAGATTTGTGAAGGAGATTTATATGTACTATTAGAAGGCTTTGAACAACGGTTTAGATTTGGCTTGTTTATATTTTAGCATATTTGCAAGAAAAATGCAAGAAAAAAAAACTAAAACTTACACTAAACTGTGTTCGTTTTAGGTTTTCTTTGGTGACCCTACGGGTTTCTGCCCCTTAATAAGGGGAAGGCAAACGTTGGTTTGCGAGGGGTTTGCTGTCCGACGCTAGTCGAGCGAACCCATTTGGGTTCGGCAATCTCTTGGATTGCAAAAAGAAAACACACTCCTTTGAGTGTGTTTCTCTTTTTTGGTGACCCCTACGGGAATCGAACCCATGTTACCACCGTGAAAGGGTGGTGTCTTAACCGCTTGACCAAGGGGCCTTAGTCTTTTGGCGGAGCGTTCCGCCTATATGTTAAACGACGTTGCCGTCGCTATTTGCATTTTGGTAGCGGCGGTCAGATTCGAACCAACGACCTGCCGGGTATGAACCGGCCGCTCTAACCAACTAAGCTACGCCGCCATATCTCATTTATCGCTAAATGCTTATGTATTATAGCCGAATTTAAGAATATTGTCAAATACTTTTTCGCTGTTTTGCAAAATTTTTTTAAAATCTTATTTTATCTTCATTTTTATGTGTACGGCACTGATAAAGCAAACTAGTGCCGTACACATCTTATTCTACTTTTTCTTAGCTTTACTAAGTTTATTTATAATGATATATGCCCCGAGCAATATTGCTATTGAGCCGATAAGCACGGCATACATCACGGCAGTATCTACCCTTGCCCCAAAGAAATACAAATTGCAATCAATAGAATCTTTAAGCCCTGTTATTGCTTCTAATGGAAGTTTTTTAGAAAGTTCATTCATTACTCCACTCACAGCGTGGTTTCTAACCAAAGACGTACCGTACGTTCCTGGCAAAAACATAAGTACTGAACGCAAACCGTCACCAAAACTTGCAAGTGGCATATAAGCACCACAAATAAATCCGTAGCACGAACTTACGATTGAACCAACGGCAGAAATTTGACCTTGCGACGATAAAAAGTAGTTTATTACCGATGAAAGAGCCGTTCCAAAGGTTACAAGCAAGAATATATCCAAAACCAAGAGCAACACGTCTGAAACGCTTATAAACCAACCGCTAATTGCAACGTATATTAATGAAGCGATAAGCGCAAGAAAACATATTATAAGCGTGCTTATTGTGGTTGAAACGTAATACGAAAGTGCAAGTTTTGAGCGTTTAACAGGTGTAATCATCAAATCTTTATGTGCCCCCGAAACCTTATCTTGCACCATTAACATATTAGAGCAGAACGACACGGTCACGCACGATACTGCAAGCAATGAACTCATTAACTGACCGCTAACCAATCCGTTGATTAAATCATCTTCAATAGGTGCGCCAAACTGACTTAATATACTTTCAAAACTTGACCTATACACGCCTGCAAGAAAAGTTGCATAGAGTACAAGTAAAATAAGTGGCGTTATAAGCGACGTAAAGAACAGTCCTTTATCTTTAAAAAATAGTTTAGTGTTTCTTTTTACACAAGCGGTGAATATTTTCATTTAGTTTCTCCCCCTGTAAGATTTTTGCCCGTTACGTTAATGAACACGTCGTCCATTTTGCCCTTAGTTACTTCAAAGTCCTTAAAAAGCGAGGGATTACTCATAATCAGTTCAACAGCTTTTTGAGTATTTTCGACTTTTATCTTTACAGCACCAGCGACCATTTCGTACGGGTGATTAAGTTGTTTTGCCTGTTCATCTGTAATGCCGTAAACTGTTACAAAGTCGGCAGTATACTGATTTTTAAGCTGATGCGGAGTTCCTTCTGCAACGATTTTTCCACTGTCTATAATCACAACGTAGTCGGCATCAGCCGCTTCTTCCATATAGTGAGTGGTTAAAAACACGGTCATACCGTCCGTTTTGCGAAACCCGTCTATAACTTGCCACAAGGTAGTTCTTGTCTGTGGGTCAAGTCCCGTAGTCGGTTCGTCAAGTATAAGAATTTTAGGTTTATGAATAAGAGCACGGGCAATGTCAACTTTTCTTCTTTGTCCACCCGAAAGTTTACCCACGGGGCGTGAAATAAATCCACCAAAATCAAGTAAGGAACAAAGTTCTTTTAATCTTTCATCAAACTGTTCGCCTAAAATACCGTAAAGAGATGCCCTATGTCGCAAATTTTCACGCACGGTTAGCGATTTATCAAGCACGGAGTTTTGAAACACAACGCCTATATTGCGCTTAACTTCATCAGAATTTTCATCTACGTCAACGCCGTTTATTATAACCTTACCACAGTCCTTTTCAAGCGTTCCACTCATAACAGATATGGTAGTTGACTTTCCCGCACCGTTCACGCCAAGAAAAGCAAAGAGTTCGCCCTGCTTTACCTTAAAAGAAAGGTCGTTCACCGCCTTAACGTCGCCATAACTTTTGCACAAATTTTTAATATTTATTACGTCCATCATTCACCTATTTATCGCCTAAAATTTCTTCCGTTATAGCGCTAAATACTTCTGTTTTAACAAGCGCCATACCTTTTTTATCACCCAAAAGCAAAAGGCTATCCCCTGCTTTAATATTATACATATCCCTTGCTTCTTTTGGAATAACTATTTGACCACGTTCACCAACCTTGCAAACGCCAAATATATATTTACCGTTTTCGCCCTGCATTGTATTCTCCTTAAATCATATTTGTATGAAAAGTATGAATTTTCATATTCATATTATAACAAATAAGTCCAACGCTGTCAAGCAGTTAGACTTAAATTTATTACTTTTATTTTATAAACGGCTCTGTAATAACTTTAAGATTGCATTTTTTAATGAGTTCATTAGCCACTTCTAATTGTTTCTTATCCATAAACGATTGTGGCGAGTGCGCATCAAAACCTATAACCACGTCGCAACCAGCTTGCCCTGCAATTTTAAAAAACTCATCACTTGGATAATGTCTATTTTCCCTTATCCCTAAAAGATTTAATTCTAACGGATAACCGTTATTTTTTGCGTACTCACAAAGCCTTGTAAACTGAATTTCGTACTCTATTTTACTAACGTTAGAACAATTAATAATATCTGGGTGCCCAACAAAAGCAAAATCCCCTGTATCAAGACCTTGTATTATTTGCGAAACGTATTGTTCTAAAATATTACATTTAGTATTATAAACGTGATGCCTTGTATCGACTTCGTTATTAATAAAATGTTGGCTTAAAATTAAATAATCAGGATTTACCGTGTTTAAAAATGCAATTTCTTCGCGGTGAAACTTAGGATAATATTCAAGTTCAAACCCTAGCAATATATCAATGTCCGAAGCATACTCTTTTTTAAGCGTGCGGATACTATCGGCATACACCCCTATCTCATCGTCTGCCATTCTAAACGATGAACGGTAATCATTTGGAAAAATATATGGAGCGTGGTCGGCAAACCCAAGCGTTTTTATGCCTGCTTTTATTGCACTTTCAACATATTCCCTATCCGCACCCGTTGCGTGTTTGCAACGAAAAGTATGCGTGTGGTAATTATACATAAAATACCTTAAACCTCTCCATTCTTGTTGCGTTTTAGGATATTATAACACTCACATATAAAAAACGCAATTAAAAACTCTCCACTCGTTTACAAATTTAAGATATTGTGATAAAATAATTTTAGTTAATACACGGTTAACTTTGAAGTGCTAGCATATATATTAGAGGTAAACTTATGAAAGTTATAGCAACACAACGAAACAGTAAAGACTGCATTATATGCGGTATGGAAAACCCGTTTGGACTTAAAGCGACCTTTTACAATCTTGACAATGACACGGTTGCAAGCGTGTTTAAATTTAAAAGCGAACATCAAAGTTACCCCGATAGAACCCACGGCGGTATGATAGGCGCACTTCTTGACGAACTTATGGGCAGGGCGCTTTGGATTAAAGAGCCTGAAATGTTCGGTGTTACAACTTCGCTCTCTATAACCTATCGCAAACCTGTTCCGCTTGACACCACTGTAAAAGCCCGTGGATACATCACTTTTAACTCTGCACGAGGTTTTTCAGCAAAGGGGGAAATTTATTCAATGGACGGCGTTTTGTTGGCAGAAGGCAGTTCTAAATACTTTAAAATACCTTTCGCAAAAGCGTTTGGCTCAGACACTTCGCTTCACAAAGAAATGCCGTATGAAATGCCTATGGACTTAGAAGAAATCGACTTCCCCGATTTACCAAATAAATAATTATTATTTAATTCTCCATTGTGTAACGTATTTTTCTATTTTTGAATAATATATACTAACACAAAGGAGGATTTTTTTATATATGTGCTGTTTATTTGGCAATAACTGTAATTGCAATCGTTGTAACTGCAACAACTGTAATACTACTACCGTAATTCGTGGTCCTAGGGGTCCTATCGGTCCTACCGGTCCGCAAGGCGCTAGGGGTCCACAAGGTCCACAGGGTGCACAAGGTCCTGCTGGTCCTACTGGTGCAACAGGTGCTGTTGGTCCACAAGGTCCTGTTGGCCCCGTGGGTGCGACCGGTGCCGTTGGTCCGCAAGGTCCTGTTGGTCCTACGGGTGCAACGGGTGCTACTGGTCCGCAAGGTCCTGCTGGCACAGGTGATGCAATTTATGCAAACGTTGATGCAGTCGTAGTCGCACCCGGGGAAATTATCCCATTAACTCTGGATGCAGCCACCCCGACATCAACCATGAGCGTTGCCGGTAACGCAGTAGTGGTTCCAGACGAAGGCACTTACCTTGTATCGTATTTTGCTAATGGCTCAGCGACAGATGATTTATTAACTTCACTATATTTAAACGGTGCCCCTATTGCAAGTGAAACGCTAACTCAATCTAACGGCGTAAATGCTTCAAGCAAAACTATTGTTCTTATTATACCTGAAAACTCTACGCTTTCCCTTTACAATACTTCTGCTACCCAAGCAACTTTATCTGGTGCATCAATAACCGTATTAAAGTTGGCAGAGGCAGTTTAAGTTTAGAATTTAATAAAGCCTTCCGTGAAAAAAGGAAAAATCCGTTGCTATTATGCGACGGATTTATTTTGTTGTGATTGAGTTGAAGTAACAAAATTGCCGTTAGCGTTTTTATGAACGACAATCGTGCCGTGAACGTCCGTACGAAATAAAGAATAATTTTCGTTTGCAATCATAAGCCGTTCAAGAACTTCTGTTTTAGGGTGTCCGTAATAATTGTTGCCACCGACTGAAATAATTGCGTTCTTCGGTCTTAAAAGATTTAAAAACTCTCTGCCCGAACTATCGTCAGCACCGTGATGCCCAACTTTTAGATAATCTATATCTTCAAGGTTTACGGTTATGCCATATCTTGAAAACCAACTCTTATATACACCTACTTTATAGTTGTTTATAACGATATTTTCTTGACTTTTACCCGCATCGCCCGTAAAAATAAAGCGAGTATTTTCCGTTTCAAAATATATTATGGGTGAAAGATTGTTAATCAAACTGTCGGTACTTATAAGCGTTGTGTTTAATTCATCATAACTACTGCCTTTATTGCCAAACGGTAAAGGCGACAAAAACGCAAAGTTATAGTCACTACCATTAATATAAGTGTAACTATTTGATATTTCAGTTTTAATTTCTTTTTGGCTTATTGCGTCTTTGACTTTTATATATTCGGGAAAGTTCACCATAATTTCGTCAGAAATATACGGAATAAATACTTTTTCAACTTCAAAATTGTTAATAACGTCTAAGGCGTTACCGATATGGTCTAAATCGGGGTGAGTTAATATAAAGTAGTTTATGGTTTTAACTGAATAATTTTCAAGATATTTAATGACGTATTCGCAAATTTTGTCGCTTTTATCACCGCTATCAATAAGCATATTCTTTCCGTCTGAAAGTCTTATGAATATGCAGTCGCCTTGACCTACGTCAAGAAAATGCACCGAACAGCCTTGATAGATTATAGTTGCGTCGTCCTCAGGTTGATTGCTTGACGGCGCATTACACCCACTAAATATTATTAATATAACGATAAGCACGGCAAGCACGCCGTTTTTTCTTTTGTGTATCATTAACGTTTACTTTTTTCTTTTCTTTTTTAAATTTTCAATATCTTGCTTTATCTTGGGTATAAAGGTTAAAGCGTGATGATAGCCTATGTCGTACATTTTAAGTCCGTGCCAAAATGCAATCGAACTAAATTCGTTAAGGTCGGGGTGAAGCATCGCATCGCTATTAGCGTATCCCTTGGCTCGTGGGTCACTTACCTTTGACTTATACGTTGGAAAAATTTTAGATAACAGCCCCGCTTTTGAATCTTCTGTGGAAAGGTCTATCCCGACAACGTAATCTGCACCCATATCTTTAACAAGGTCGGCGGGGATAGCGTTGGTGTAAGCACCGTCAATATATCTAACGTCGTCAATTACAACCGGCTTAAAAAATGGCGGAATACTGCTTGACGCACATAGCGCCTTTGCAACGCTTCCACTTTCAAAAACGTGTTCTTCGCCCGATTCAAGCACGGTTGCAACAGCCTTAAACGGCTTTTTAAGTTCTTCAATATTAAGCGAACCTATTTCACGGTCGATAACCTTAAACATACCGAACGTATCCATCTTTATCATAAAAGGATTTTTAATTTCGCTAAAATCAACACGCTTTAATAGTTCTATTATATCGGTTGCGGTATAGCCTGCCGAATAAAACGCCCCAACCACGCTACCTATACTTGTGCCAGCAACTATATCGAACTCTATTCCGTTTTCTTCAAACGCTTTAAGTGCGCCTATATGAGCAAACCCCTTTGCGCCACCAGAACCAAGCGCCAAGCCTAATTTAATTTTTTTAGGCTTGCTTTTCTTAAATAATCGACTTAAAAGCCACACGTTTAATTTTCTCCTTTACCACTTTGATTTACTTTCTTTTTCCTTAAAACCTTGAATATAAACACGGCAAGCAAGATAAGTGCAAGCGCAAACAAGACGTATAATATAATATCGAGTACTAGCGTTGCAGTTTGTATTGGCCAAATTGCAAGACAAAGAGCGGCAAGAAGTGATATTATAATACCCGCAACAAGATTGCCGATTGCCACGGGAAGCACGGCATCTTTAAACTTCAAATTCAAAAATACGGCTATTGCAGTCCCCGTCCAAACCCCCGTCATAGGAAGTGGTATTGCCACAAAAATAAACACGCCAAGTTGTTTTAGAAACTTTTCACTCTTTTTTTTCTTGGTGTTTTTATCGCTTTGTTCAGCCAACGCTTGTTCGGCTTTTTCGTTAAAATAGTTTTCCACCTTGTTTGCAAATCCGCCTATAAATTTAATCTTTTTTAGCAAGTTTAATATGGGACGGAGAAGAAAGAATATTAAAAAGAACGCAACCGTTGAACCGACGTAAGCAAGACCAAACGCCGAAAAAAAGTCAAGCCCTATGCTACGAGCAAATATTATACCTGCTTTAAGTTCAAGAAGCGGAACGAAAGACATTGCTATCGTTCCCCAAACGTTGCCGAATATCCCCACAAGAAAAGCTTTCATTTTGTGCACCGAAACCTTTGATTTTTTATCTCTTTATTAGTATAATATTATTGACGGAAAAAATCAACTTAAAATAAGAATATTACCGTTAAAGGCAAAATTATGACTACACAAAAAATGCTATCGGTTATGCGAAAAGGCATTACGAAGTATAAACTTATCCGTGACGGCGATAAAATTGCCGTTGGCGTTTCGGGTGGTAAGGACAGCGTTACTCTACTTAAACTGCTTGCTGAATATAGGCGGTTTTCTCCCGAACGGTTTGAACTTATAGCAATTACCATTGACCTTAACTTTAAGGACTCAAACACCGACTACACACCGCTTATAAACTTATGCAAAGAACTTGACGTTGAATATTATATAGAAAAAACCGATATAGGTACCATAGTTTTTGACGTTAGAAAAGAGTCTAACCCTTGCGCACTGTGTTCAAAAATGCGTAAAGGCGCACTAAATACCTTAGCAAAAGAAAAAGGGTGCAATAAAGTTGCCTTAGGACATCACGCAGACGACTTAACCGACACCTTGCTTATGTCTATGTTTTACGAAGGTAGACTATCTACTTTCGCACCCAAAAGTTACCTTGATAAAATGGATTTAACACTTATTAGACCTATGATTATGGTTAAAGAAGTGGACGTTATTTCGTACGCAAAAACCTTACCCGTTGTTAAAAGTTGTTGCCCTGCAAACAAACTTACAAAAAGAGAAGAAGTGAAAAATATTATTCGACGAATCGGCAACGATATCCCTAACGTGCGTGATATTTTATTTACAGCACTAATCCACCCTGAAAGATACAATCTATTCGATAAGTTTGAAAGGGACGCAGATACTATTTTGTAACTCATTTTTTGTTAAATAAAAAATTAATCCGACTTGAATAAGTCGGATTTTTTTCTTTTGTAAAATCAATTATTACTTTTTATTGTTTTTTTCAAGATAAGCTAAGATGCTAACGCCCGTTAGTTCTTCAAATTCATCTTTATCTTTAACTGTGTTATCTAAAACGTATAAAATAAATGCTATTGCAACTGAAATTACAATGCCAACAATTGCACCTAAAATTATATTTTTAGACGTGTCGCTTGTGGTGATAGATGAAAGAATTTTTCCCGTCCCGTCAGTTAATATGAGTTTACTACCAGGGTCTGCTTTGATATCTTCTTTAATAAGTTGGTCGTTTGCAACCGTATAGATTGCAGTAAGTTTATTAAATGCTATCTCTTCGTCTTTATCGGTATAAGAAATATTGAATATCAAACTGTTTTCCTTACTTGAAATGCCTATCGCCCCAGCGCTTATTTTACCAGCATCTTCACCGAACACGTCAGTATAGTAAGCGTTAATCTTTTCAATTGCTTTGGGGTTTGTAATAATATCCCTTATTTCATTGATATAAATCTTGCCGTGAGAAGCGTTTGTTGACTGCGATGAACCCATTGAAGAAGAAACGGACGTACGAAGTATCACAGACTGACTAACCGTAACCGACGTTTTCTTGTTTAGTAAGCTATACCCGAAAGAAAGCAACGCACAAAGCACGGTTATCAATATTATCAACACTATATTTTTGTACAAAACCTTAAAGAAAGGGAATGCTTTTTGGTTATTGTTTTCCATTATTTATCCCCTCCTTGTTCGCCAAGCATAGAAAGTAGTTTGGTTTCAGTAATTTCTTCCAATTCTTCTTTGCTTTTAACCGTATTATCAAGCACCGTTTTAATATAAACTACAACAGCCGCCGCCGCAACACCTAAAAGTATTGCTGTGAAAATTATTTTACCCTTGGATACGTTTGAAGAAACGTATTCAATGCCCTTTCCTTCAACGTCAATTTCAAGTTTGTTAAAATAAACAAACTCTCCTGAATCGGTTTTAGATTGAAGTTCGTTCTTAAACGCAAGCGCTAATATTTGTGCCTTTTCTACCGCCGCTTCTTTGTTTGGGTCGGTATAGCGGATTGAGAAGAAAAATCTAGTGTAGTTATCAGCAGTGGAAGTAACCACGCTAATTTTATTTTTCTTTATTTCAATCCACTCTATCTTTTCGTTAGTTTCCTTACGGTCGTAAGTGCTAGCGTAATTAAGCTCAACGTCTTCGATATCAAAATCAGTCTTTTGGTCGTTGCTCCATTTGGTATAATAGTAATTTGCACGGTCAATAACCACGCCTTCATCTACAAAGTCAACCACGGTGTCAATATATGCACGCATTGCGTTAATATCTTCAACAGTGCTACCCGTGTTATCGTCAACGATATAGCGCACCTTTACGCTTGCGGTATATTCGGGTTTAACCGTGCTTGAATAAATCATACCACCTGCGGTAAAAAGTATTATGACCGCAAGTATTAACAGCACGTTCCTTTTAATTGCAAAGAGCGCATTGCGTATAAACGCACCGCTATTTACTTCTTCTATTCTTTCGTCCATTAATGTTACTCCTGAATATATTTATCTAATATGCTTTGCATCTGTTCTCTTTTATTTAAAACGTCTTTGGCAAGAGCGATTTGGTTCCTTGCCCTATCCACGTTATGACCTGGATGGCGAACCTTAAAGTATTTATCCCCCAAAATATAGTCGGTTAAAAAGCGTACCGCAAGTTCAACCGTCATTTGAAAAACGCCTAAGTTCATAGTTTCTTTTTCAAGAAGTGTAATAGAATCGCTAACTTCACTTATAAAACCTTTTGCAAACGCTTCGTACTTTTCTAAGTCAAGCGCAACGTTTTCAACGTCGGGGTCGTCTTCAATAAGCGTGTTTGCAATAAAGCGGATTGCATCGCCAAAATCGTGTGCGATAGCACCTGGCATAACGGTATCAAGGTCAAGCACGGCTAAGGCTTCGCCCGTGTCCTTATCAAAACTTACGTTATTGCATTTTGTATCGTTGTGCGTAACACGATAGGGAATTTCACCGTTGTTTAAGTATTGTTGCAATAAGCACGCATCTTGTTCAAACGACAATAAATCTTCAATTTCTTCCCTAACTTTCTTTACCCTATCAAGTGGGTCTAAGCTAATTGCATCGTGGAACGCTTGGTATCTTTTTATAGTGTCGTGAAAATAAGGTATGGTTGTATTTAGCGTTTCAGCGTCAAAATCTTTTAGATAATTTTGGAACTTACCAAACGCTGCACCTGCACGGCAAATTATATCAAGATTATCACAAGTGTCGTACGTTATCGAATTTTTGATATATCTATAACAACGCCAATAATCCCCGCAATCATCAATTACAAAATGCTTGCCGTCTTCTTTTGCTTTAAATGCACGCAACACACCCGTTCGTGTAGAACAGCCTTCTGCTCTCACCTTTTCCCTAACGTGGTCTGTAACACGAACTATATTATCCATAACTTTTTCAGGTTCTTTAAACACGTTTTTGTTAATGCGTTGCAAAATATAGTTCTTTTGTTCGCCGTCTCTTTTAAATTCCACACAATAAGTGCAGTTTACGTTGCCTGTTGAAACTTCTTTGCAACCAACGTACTTTCCGCCAATGTCAAATTGTGCGCAAATATCCCTAATAGTCAAATTAAATTACACCCCTAACCATTATACTTAATATTGTATCATAATTTACATAAAAAGCAAATGCTATTTATAAAAAATTTATTAAAATTCGCTTTTTTGTGCCAAATTTAATAAAAAATTCTACAAAATTTAATTTATCTTCTCTTTAATAAGTTTGTTTTCAACTTCAAACACACGGTTGCAAATGGAAAGTGCGGCTTTTTTGTGCGAAATAATTATAACCGTAACGTCATCAAGTGCTTTAAGGTTGTCAAGAACTTTTCTTTCAGTCATTTCGTCAAGCGCACTAGTTGCTTCGTCAAGTAAAATAACGGGCGAATTTACAAGTATTGCACGGGCAATTGCTATCCTTTGAACTTGCCCTTCTGAAAGCCCTATGCCGTGCTCACCAACCACCGTGTCAAGCCCTGCGGGTAACTTATCAATAAATTCGTCGGCACAACTAACTTTAAGCGCAAAATCAATTTCGCTTTGACTTGCGTTATCGTTAATAAACGTAACGTTGTCTTTAAGCGTACCACTAAACAGCATATTGCCTTGCGGAACGTAAGAAAACAATGCACGAGTAGTGTTATCAAGTGCTTTTTTGCCACTTTGTGTATTGGCATAAATTTGACCGTCGTCAAGCGGATAGACGCCAAGTAATAGTTTAATAAGCGTACTTTTACCCACGCCCGAAGCGCCCGTTATTGCAACGAAATCACCCTTGTTTATGAACGCACTTGCGCCCGAAAAAACCGTATCCCTATCGTAAGTAAAACTTAAATTTTCTATTGCTATACCGCTGAGATTTTTATAAAGACTACGTCCGTCAATTATTTCGCCTTGCGGTTCACTTTCTACTTGTTCTATCTCCATAATCCTTTCAGCCGAAGCAATCATTGCGTAATACCTTGGCAAAACGTTAGATAGCGAAGCAAACGGAACTTGAACGTTATTTACAAGCTGTAAAATCGCAGACAATGCGCCATAACTTAAATCGCCGTTAAAAATCTTAACGCCACCGTAAATTAACGCAAACAAATACCCAGCGCTAAATATAAAGTTATAAACGGCGTGCCCTGTAACCGAGTAATTTTTTCTGCGCATTTTAATCTTAAAATTGTCTTGTTGCAATTTATTAGAACGGTCTTCAATCTTGCCGTTGACAGAAAAAACCTTAACCGCAAGCAAATTTTCAATACATTCTTGCATAAACGAACGCACTTTTCCGTCTGTTTCTTGCGCACGCTTATGTAGAACTTTAAGCATTCCACGAAGAAGAGTTATTACCGTAAACACCAAAACACCCGCCACCGTGAACGCTACCGCAAACACGGGGTCTAAAATTATAAGCGCAACCACCGCACAAATCAGCCTTGAAAAAGCAGATACCACGGTCGGAATTATTGTTGCAATTCCGTCCGCAACAATAGAAACGTCACTTGTCAATCTGTTTAAAAGTTCTCCGCTATGATATGCCGTTATCTTATCTTGCTTTTTAGTTAAAATACAGTTGAAAAGGTGCGTTTTATACTGCATTTCAAGTTTGCCCTTGATATGCTCTGTAAGTCCGTTAATAACTATTCTAAACACGAACTGAACTACCACCACTAAAACGATTGCGATTGCAAACGTGGTTAAACGGCTAACGTCCTTATAAATCGTTACGCTATCTATAATTTCACGAATAAAAAACGCAAACACGATTGAAAGCATAGCAAAAATGGCGTTAGAAACTATAAGTACCGCCATATTTGCCCTTTGTTTTTTGGACCGCTTTATCAGCCATTTAATTGAACTTTTTTCTTTCATAAAATATATATCCTTTGATTCTTTTCTTATTATACCATAAATGCACGCTTAGATAAACCTTTTTTATCAGATTTTGCAAATTTTAAAGCAAAACATTTATTTTGTTGCAAATATAACTCTTTTATGTTATAATCCAACTATGAACACTAAAAAATTATGGCAAGGATTAACGCTTGCACGAAAAAAAACCCAAACTTTTTTTTACGGGAACTTGTATCCCGTAATTTTTTCGTTATCAACTTTTTTATTCTGGGCACTTGATTTGCAAATGGTGGGGTTTACTATTAATATCCTTGCCATCTGCTTTATTCTATTAACTTACGACGATGCACTTTTAACCATTCCAATAGTATTGCTTACGGGTATGTCGTTTAGAAATTCTTACGTCGTAGGTCAAACAGCCCTTCCAATAATCATTTTTGGACTTGCTCTTTTAGCAATAATATTTAACGTTATTAAATATCCTATAAAAAAAGTTAAGACGGACAGCGTTCTTTTTGCATTGATTTTACTTACTCTATCACTTTTGATAGGTGGACTTTTCTCTCCCTTTTTAAGTGAGTTCAGCGAAGGGTTGCACATATTTTTCACCGCAGGCGTAGGTATGCTTGGCGTTCATTTTTTCTATTCAAATAAAGTTAAAGTTAATGGCAAAACACCCGTAAAGCATTACTTTTGCCATTCGTTTTTATGCGCTGTAAACGTCGCTTGTGGTCAAGCGCTTTTTGCATACGTTCACACGCTTTTGTTCGGTAGAGCGGAACTTGACGGACCAAATAGCAACTTGTTTTATTACCCTGGCGGTTTTTGTTGGGCTAACAGCAATCATATCGGTTCGCTAATTTTACTTGCCGTTCCCATTTGTCTTTATATTTTAACGCACACCGACAACTTTAAGTTTTACTTGTTTCAATTAGTTTTCCTATACGTTACGATGCTAATAACGTTTAGTGACGGCGCTACTGCGGTACTTGCTGTGTTTACCCCCACTTTATTTTACTTTACTTTTTTAAATATGAATAAGCGCAACTATAAAGCATTTAAAATTTTTGTGATAGCCGTTGCAGTTATCGTCGCACTTGTTTTATCCTTTATCGCTGTGTTCTACAACACTCAGTTGATACAATATTTAATCAAACGTTCAAGTGATAACGGTAGAATACCCGTCTATATTAGAGCGATAGAGTTATTTAAAAATTACCCGCTATTCGGCGTTGGTTTAGGGCACGCTTCTGTTTCGGTAAACCTAATAGGTAATTATAGAGGATTTTTTCACTCAACCTTCTTCCATATAATCGCATCGTGTGGTATTGTTGGAATTTGTGCTTTCGCATACCTATATTACGCACGAATTAAGCACCTTGTTAAAAACGGCGGAACGTTAGGGCTCTTTGCTTTGATAGGATTTTTAATGTTCGCTATTTACGCAATAGTAGAAAACAGCGAACTTAACATAGTAGTTTTATACGTAACGATAATGATAACAGTTGTAGGGCTTCCAATAAAAAAGGCAGAGTTAGATACTCTACCTTTACATAATCAGTTCAACGATTTTACTTTCTAACGTCTATTTTATACGTCGGAACAAGTTTGCTTACAAGTTTTTTCATATCGTCCGTTTCTTCGTACGCTTTTTCTTTAAGCAAGGTTAAACTTTCAAATAAGTTCTTTTCATCGATTTCCAAAGGCTTGCCTATGGAAATCATTTTATTTTCCGTTTTAAGTAGCCCTTCTTCCGCCATAAGTCTTTCTTCGTAAAGTTTTTCGCCAGGTCTTAATCCCGTAACCTTTATTTCTATATCGACGTGCGGTTCAAACCCTGAAAGCTTAATCATATTTTCAGCAAGGTCATAAATTCTCACCGGCTCACCCATATCAAGAACGAATATTTCACCGCCCTTTGCGTAAGCGCCCGCTTGCAAGACTAAACTTACGGCTTCTGGTATAGTCATAAAATATCTAACTATATCCTTGTGCGTTACCGTTACAGGACCACCGTTTTTAATTTGCTTTTTAAATAGTGGTATAACCGAACCGTTAGAACCTAAAACGTTGCCGAATCTTACCGCAACGTATTCTGTGTCAAAGCGCGTGTTCATAGCTTGAATAATCATTTCACAAATACGCTTTGTTGCACCCATAACGTTGGTGGGATTAACAGCTTTATCCGTACTTATCAAAATAAAACGCTTTACCCCAAACTTACCCGCTGCACTTGCAACGTTAAACGTTCCAACAACATTATTCTTAACCGCTTCGTTAGGACTTGTTTCCATTAAAGGAACGTGCTTGTGCGCTGCGGCGTGGAACACAATTTCGGGTTTATATTTTTCAAAAATCTTGTTTATTTTATTTTCGTCCCTTACACTTGCTATAAGCACGGTAAGATTAATACCAGGGATATTTCTTAAAAGTTCTTGCTCTATATCGTAAGCATTATTTTCATATATATCTACGATAATAAGGTGTTTTGGGTTATGCGTTGCAATTTGACGGCAAAGTTCGCTACCTATCGAACCGCCACCGCCCGTAACAAGAACGGTTTTTTGTTCGATATACCCTATAATTTCGTCAAGGTTTACCCTTACTTGTTCACGTCCTAAAAGGTCTTCAATGCTAACGTCTTTAACGTCCGATACCGAAACGTTACCTTGCGCAAGCTGATAGATACCAGGAAGCATTTTAATTTTACAATTAGTCTTTTGACAACGTGCTATTATTTTGCTTGTTGTCTGCCTGTCCACCGACGGCATTGCTATTATAATTTGCTGTACCGAATATGCTTTTGCAAAATACTCAACGTCGTCGGTCGTACCTACAACCTTAACGCCGTTGACGTATCTATCTTTTTTGTTCTGGTCATCATCAAGAACACAAACGGGAACAAGGTTGGCTTTTTGAGAAGTTTTCATTTCCCG
Source organism: Christensenellaceae bacterium (assembly GCA_045576035.1). Taxonomy (GTDB): domain Bacteria; phylum Bacillota; class Clostridia; order Christensenellales; family Borkfalkiaceae; genus UBA1259. The sequence continues at coordinate 11,182 of JAZNFN010000027.1, read as the reverse complement.
AATAAGCATTGCACCTGCACCGCCTGCACCTATTATCATAAGGCGAATTTTTCCAGAAGAACTATCGTGATGGTCGATATAATTTCTAAAAGAATTCCTTAGCCTTGGTGCAAATCTACTTGCAAAAATTAATATGTACGATATAAAAGTGGTAATAATTGCCCACTCAACCGTAAGCCCCCTAGATAGCGCCGCCACGGCAAGATTGTAAAACAACATTACCATCGTAGCAAAGCCAACCCTAAGCGCCGTCCAAAACCCTGCGTAAGACCACAACACAACGTAAAGCCTTAGTAAAAGGTTTACTATAAGCGCCAACGCTACACCACATGCTAGATAAAGCACGTCTGCGTTAAAACACGCCCAAACGTCATATCTAAGCAAACGCATAGACAGTAGATACGATACTGCAACGACAATCGTATCAAAGGCTAAAAACATAGCCGATTTTAAGTACTTATTCATTTCCCCACACCCAATATATTATAAATATTTTTTATCAAATTTAATAAATTTTCTTTTTCGAGTCCGTTGTTTTTTAATTGGTCGTCAATCGCACCGTGGGCGACAAAGCGGTCGTCAATCCCTAAGCACCTTACGGTAGTAGAAAAACCCTTTTCGCTATAATAAAGACTTACTAAACTTCCAAATCCGCCGATAACGTTGTTTTCTTCAAGCGTGATTACGGTAGTGTCTTTAATCTCATCAAGCACGGCTTTATCAAGTGGTTTTAACTGCCGTACCGAATATAAACCAACGCCGTCTAATAAGCACGACCGTGCAAGATTTAACATTTGCGGACCAACGGCAAGCAAGGTTACTTTATTTCCATCTTTAATCTTCTTAAAAGGCGAAGTGCTAACAGAAAGGAAATTCTCTTCGCTTGTAGCGTTTTTAGGATACCTAATTGCAACGGGCGAATTAAGCGTCAACGCATAGTCGATAATATCATCAAGTTCATCGACCGTGTTTGGCGCAAACACAGAAAGGTTTGGAACGTGCAAAAGGTAACTTAAATCAAACGTGCCTTGGTGCGTCTTGCCGTCCTTACCGACAAGCCCCGCCCTATCAAGACAAAATATTACGGGCAAATTTTGCAAGCACACGTCGTGGACTATTTGGTCGTACGCACGTTGCATAAACGTTGAATACACGCACACGAACGGTTTAAGTCCACCCGTTGCCATACCCGAAGCAAGTGTTACGGCATATTCTTCGGCGATACCTACGTCGGTAAAGTTTAGGGGATTTTCTTTTTCAACCGAAATGAGCCCCGTCCCGTCTTTCATACCAGCGGTAATAGCCATAACTGATTTATCTTTTTCTATAACTTTATTGAGTTTATTTCCAAGCGCTACTGAAAAAGTTCCACTTTCACTCACAAGGTTTTCGCCCACGCCGTGATATACGTCAGAACGCTCTTCCGCACGGTCAAAGCCCTTTCCTTTTGTAGTTTTAACGTGAACAAGCACGGCTTTATTTTTTGCAACTTCTTTTACACGAGCCATTATTTTTACAAGTTCTTTAATGTCGTTGCCGTCAACCACCCCAACGTACTTAAAGCCGTGGTTTTCAAAATAATTGTTCTTGTTAATGATACGTTTAACAAAATTTCTAAACGCAGAAAGTCCACGTGTAATAAAAGAGTTACCGAATATCTTTTGCAAAAATCTTTTACTGCCCAAATAACTGCGCTTTGTCGTGCCTTTTGAAACGAACTGATAAAAACCGTTCTTATTTTTAGAAATACTCATACCGTTATCGTTTAGGATAACAATATAGTTTAAGGGTTTTTTATTTGACGAAGATAGCGCTTCAAGGTTAAGTCCGTTCACCAAAGAGCCGTCGCCCACAATATTTACAACCGAATAATTTTGTCCGCTTTTATCACGAGCAGTGCAAAGCCCCAAACTCATCGCCATACTTGTGCCAGCGTGCCCTACGGTAAACAAGTCAAATTCACTTTCTTCCTTGTTCGGAAATCCTGAAAGACCACCCTTAGAACGAATGGAAGAAAACTCGTTTTTTCTACCCGATAAAATTTTATGTGCATAGCACTGATGCCCCACGTCGAAAATTATCTTATCGGTCGGAAAATCAAAAGTATAGTAAAGTGCAAGCGTTGTTTCAACTACGCCAAGGTTGGAAGACAAATGCCCTCCGTTTTTTTGCGTAGTTTCAATTATTTGACCGCGGATTTCCCTTGCAAGCTCTTTAAGCTCTTTTACGTCAAGATTTTTTATATCCGTCGGTGAATTAATTTTATCTAAAACGCCCATAACACTCCTAAATAACTACCTCACAACAATTAAGTATATAACAATTACTTAAATTTGTCAATGCGTATTGTAAAATTTAGTGTTTTTTAATGCAATTTTGATATTTTTCTACCTTTTTTTACTAAAAAAACGACTTAGATAACGTTCGACATTTTTCCGCTTGACATTTTTTGGTGCAATAATGTAAAATAATACCGAAAATTTTTTGGCGGTGAATTATGTTAAGCGGTAAAGTTTTAGATGAATATGCTTCACTTGTAGTAAAAATAGGTGTAAACTTACAAAAGGACCAAGGTCTTGAAATAGTTTGCCCAACTGAAAAGCGTGACGTTGCCGTAGCGCTTACAAAAGCCGGTTATGAAGCGGGTGCTAAAATCGTTCGTGTGCGTTGGACTGATGAAGAAATTGATAAAATTAGTTATACGCTTGCTAAAACCGACGCTTTAACCGAAGTGCCAAAGTGGTTTGTGGATAGGCGCAATTATCTTGTAGAAAACGGATTTTGCTATATCGCTGTTTCTGCCGAAGACCCACAAGCATTTAAGGACGTACCTGCCGAGAAACTATCCGCAGTAATGCGCGCAAGAAGCAAGGCACTTAAAAAGTTTTCCGATAACGTTATGAAAAACGAAGTGCGTTGGTGTGTGGTGTCCGTACCTACTCTTGCTTGGGCAAAACAAGTGTTTCCCAACTCATCCGACCCCGAAAGCGACCTTTCAAATGCAATTATCAAAGCAATGCGCTTAAATACGGCAAACCCTGTTGGTGCGTGGGAAAAGCACATTGACACTCTAAATAGACGTGCAGAGTTTCTAAATAACAAAAATTTTGAATACGTTCACTTTAAAAACTCACTAGGCACCGACCTTAAAGTTGGTCTTGCAACCGACCACGTTTGGATATCCGCTCGTGAAAAGGCAACCGACGGCGTGCATTTTGTTGCAAATCTTCCCACCGAAGAAATTTTTACCGCACCGCATAGACTTAAAGTTGACGGAACGCTTGTTTCTGCTTTGCCCCTATGCGAAAACGGTCAAGTTATAGACGGTTTTAAATTGAAATTCAAGAACGGAAAAATAGTTGATTTTTCTGCCGACATGGGTTACGAAACGCTTAAACAACTTATCGAAACGGATAAAGGTACTTTAAGGCTTGGTGAAATAGCGCTAATCGGCAAAAACTCACCCATTGCTAAAAGCGGAGTTTTGTTCTATAATACTTTATTCGATGAAAACGCAAGTTGCCACCTTGCAATCGGCAAAGGTTACCCCACGACTATTAAAAACGGGGAAAGCCTTTCAATGAAAGAACTTAAAGAAAAAGGACTTAACGATTCTACCGAACACATTGACTTTATGATAGGTACACCCGACCTTACGGTTACGGGCATTGATAAAAACGGCGAAAAAACAACTCTATTTATAGACGGTGAATGGATAATTTAGATTATGTATAATTTTTTTATTACCAAAGAAAATAAGATAGGCGATAAAGTTAGTATAGTCGGCACAGATTACAACCACATTAAAAACGTGCTTAGAATGAAAGAGGGTGACGAGTTTTTAGTAAGCCTTGAACACACAAGTCATCTTTGCACTATTGAGAGTTTGACCGATACCGAAATTATCGCTGTCATAACAAAAGAAAACTTTCAAGACACAACGCTTCCCGTTAGTATTACCCTTTTTCAAGGACTACCAAAAAGCGACAAATTAGAATTGATTATTCAAAAAGCGGTTGAACTTGGTGTGGACGAAATCACACCCGTTCAAATGGAAAGATGTATAGTTAAACTTGATGATAAAAAGCAAGACGGAAAAGTTTCACGCTGGCAAGCCATTGCAGAAAGCGCAGCAAAACAAAGTAAAAGAACTTGTATCCCAACCGTAAATGCACCGCTAAGTTTTAATAAAATGCTTGAAAAAGCTAAGACGTACGACCTTTTTATAGTTCCGTACGAAAGTGAAAACGGTATGCAGTCCACAAAAGATACCTTATCATTAATTAAAAGTGGACATAAAATAGGCGTGCTTATAGGTCCAGAAGGGGGCTTTTCACAAAAAGAAATAACCTTAGCAAAAGAACAAGGCGCAAAAATCGTTTCACTAGGCAAACGAATTTTACGCACCGAAACGGCCGCTATAACTGCCGTGGGAATGATAATGCTTCACGCAGAAATAAATCTTTAAGTACAAAATAATTAAAAAACGTTGGGTTATAAAATGCACTCCAACGTTTTTTGTTTTATTATTTTTTCAATTCCAACATATCCCTCAAAACTTCAATTAGTGTTTTTGCAATATGAAAATGCCCTGCTTCCGTCGGGTGAATTCCGTCCCAAAGCCAATACTTTGCAGGCGCAAGATTTTTAAGTTCATTAAACGACTGTTGCATAGGTATAAAAACTGCATTAAACTCATCTGCAATTTGCCTTGCCTTTGCTTGAACGTTTGCCATCTTTTGTTTTTTGAATTCACAAGGCACTGTTTCTTTATGTTCTTGCTCTTCGATAAACGCAAAGGGTTCGATTATAACAATTTTTAAGTTTTTATTGTTTTTACGGGCACGACTTAACAGTTTGCGATAATTTTCATAATATCTTTCGCCATAAACGTCATACGCAAAGTTTTCAACCGAACAGTTCACGTCGTTAGTGCCAACAAGCACGATTAACAAATCTGGATTTTCTGCAATGGTGTCTTCATCCCACCTAATAATAAGTTCATCAGTTCTATTCCCGCTAATCCCACGGTTGACAAATTCAAATCGCATAGGATAAAGCATAGACAACTCCCCTGAAACTATAAACGCATAAGAATGCCCTATTTGATGGTTTTTATCCCACCTTGTTTGCTTATCTTTATATCTATTACCGTCGGTAATGGAATCACCTTGAAATAAAATTTTCATAATTCAACTTTTTTATAAATAATCCTTAATAAACTGTCCGTTATATAACGTGTAAACGTAATTAAACCCTATATCTTTAAGCATTGCCCTTGCTTGATTTAAGCCAAAATCGATATTGCTTACATTATGGCTATCGGACGATAAAATCAACTTGGCATCGGCTTTTTTAAGCAAAAACAACAGTCTTTCATCGTGATAAGGCGTAGTCCTATACCCCCTTGCCATAGCGCCCGTGTTTACTTCAAAAATACATTGACTTTTAATTGCTTGTTCCAAATACTTTTCAGCAATTTGATAATATTTTTCATTACCCAAAAAAAGTGGCGCATTCTTTTGGTCGAACTTAGTAAGTAAATCAAAATGCCCAACGATATCAGGCTTGCGTGCTAAAATATAGTCGCAAAAGGTTTTATAATAATCTTCTGCCATAATTAAAGGGTCGCCGTTATAATATTTAAGTCCGTCAACAAGTATTTGATAAGTATGGTCAACGGGGAACCTAACGTTCCCAACAGTAAAGTAGTGCGAAGAACCTATGATATAGTCAAAGTCACGGCGATTTACGGGTTGCAATAAGTCTTCTTCAACACCTAAATAAATTTGTATTTTATCTTTATATTTTTCTTTTAAGCGTTTAATTTCAGCAATATATTCGGCAGTATTTTTTAAGCAAAAACTGTCGTCAAAATCGGTATATCCGTGCCCCGAAAAGCCTATTGAATTAAACCCCTTTTGAATTGATGATAAAACCATCTCTTCGGCAGTATTTTTGCCATCGCAAAAGCTGGTGTGCATATGAAAATTAGTAAGCATATTCACCTTGAACTTAATTTCTTTTTTTGAGTATAACATATTATTTAAACATTTGCAAATAATTTTTAATATGCCATACTTTTCATATCATAAAACAGCCAAAAAACTGATAAATGAAGGAAAACTTCTTGATTATTACATCGTGCAGGAATACCACGGCATAAAACCTGCCCTGCTACTAATTTTTAATGATGAGCGTCACCCCGTAATGCCTATACGCCAACACAAATTTAAAGAATACTTTGATATTATATCTAATATTACGATTGATTAAATATTAAAGCCCTTGCATTTTTTGCAAGGGCTTTACTTGTTGTTTTAGTTTATACTTGTTCTTCAACGTCTACTTTATCAATGGGATTTTTCTTTTTGTCAATAGTTTTGATAATAAAGATAACACCTATAAAGAGTGCAATCGCAACAACCCACATAATCAAACAACTGAGCACGCTTCCAAGACTTACGCAAAGTCCTGCAACTAAATACGATACCGCCGCAATACCCGCAACGACTGCCGCATAAGGAAGTTGTGTGTTGACGTGTTCAACGTGGTTACACTGTGCCCCTGCCGAAGCAAGTATGGTAGTGTCTGATATCGGTGAAATATGGTCGCCGAATACTGCACCGCCAAGCGTTGCTGAAACGGTTAAAATAGCAAGCGTTCCACTTCCACCTAAAATAGTAACGGCAACGGGAACAAGTACGCCAAACGTACCCCAAGAAGTTCCGGTTGCAAACGCTATTCCACCTGCTAAGATAAAGAATATTGCAGGGAACAACCAATTCGGGAACGCACTGTTTGCAAGATTGTTCTTAACGAACGCTTGTGCGTCAAGATATCCGCCCTTAGCACCCATAATGCCTGAAATTGACCAAGCAAACGTAAGGATTAAGATTGCGGGAACCATTGCCTTAAAGCCGTCAACGAAACTGCTTGTAATTTCCTTAAAGCATACAATCTTGGTTATCATATAGTATGCTGAGATTATAACTAATGCAATGGTTGAACCGATTGCGAGTGACATACCTGCGTCACAGTTAGAGAACGCTTCGATAACGTTTGAAGATTGCAACTCAGAACCTATACGCCCCGTATCCCAATTATAGAAGTACCCTGTGTAAATCATTCCACCAACACAACAAATAATAAGCGTGATTACAGGAATAACTAAGTCACGAACTCTACCCTTAGGATTGCTTTTAATTTCTTCCATGCTTTCAGCGTCGTCTTTTACGCCACTGTGAACGTCGCCCGTCTTTTCAGCAATAACGTCGTTGCGTTTCATCTTGCCGAAATCGAACTTTAAGAAACATAATGCAAACACCATAACAACCGTTAAAATAGCATAAACGTTAAACGGAATTGTGCTTATAAACACCATAAGACCGTCACCTTCAAGTTCGCCAGCAACGGCAGCCGCCCAACTTGAAATAGGTGCGATGATGCAAATAGGTGCAGCAGTCGCATCAATTATATATGATAATTTTGACCTTGACACCTTAAATCTATCGGTAACAGGACGCATAACAGAACCAACGGTTAAGCAGTTAAAGTAGTCGTCAACGAAAATCAAACAGCCAAGACCTGCGGTTGCAGCCATTGCGCCTTTTTTAGACTTAATCTTTTTCCCTGCCCAGTTGCCGTAAGCTTTTGCGCCACCTGATTTTTGCATAAGCACAACAAGTATTCCAAGAATAACCAAGAACACTATAATCGGCACGTTTGCACCAACCTTTTCACTCATAACGTTGTATACTGTAAACAACGCATTAAGCGGGTCGCCTGCGGTAAACATTATAGCACCGACAAAAATCCCTAAAAACAACGAAACGTAAACCTGTTTTGTTACAAGGGCAAGTACGATTGCTATAACAGCAGGCAAAAACGCCCATAAAGTACCTTCCATAACACTTTCTCCTTTGTGTATATTTTAATAATAAGAATATAACATAATGACCGCCATTTTGTCAACAAGTTTATTAAAAACCCGACGTTTAGCGGTCATTTTTATATTCTAAAATAAAATTACACAAGAAAATTTAATGTGTATAACTGCCTGCAAAAGATTAAATTTAGAAAATTCGGCTCTCAATGGATACTAACAAAGCAGGCGTTATATTCAAAGAGAGCCGTATTTTGTTTTATTAGGTGTTTATATGAATCAAGAATTATTTAACGTAGCAATTAAAGAAGAAGGCGCAGACGATTATACAGGTCAATACAGGGTATTAAAAGTTATTCCTTGTGTTAATTTTTATCGTAAAGGCTATTACTGTGAGTGTCAGTTGTTAGTTGTAACACCCGACAAAAAACTTCGTACTGTTTCTTGTTGTGATTGTTTATTTTTAGGTTTTTGATTATGAAGAAAAAATATGTTTCACCTACTTTTGAAATTATTCAAAATCGTACTGATTTAATCTTTCATTTTGGATATAAGAAAGGACGGACTATTTTATTAGCGTTAAATCGGCGATAGCCGTTTAATATTGCACCGTGAGTGGCGGTGCTATATAAGTAGTCATTTCCCCTTGTGCAATTCCCGATAAGGGTTTGTAAATATATTTATTTTTAGTTGGGTTTCTTTCATCCCAAATAGGAGGTAAAAAATGAAAAGAGCATTAGTAATTTCAGTGAGAACGTCGAAAGACAAACAGACTAGCGAAGACGTCGCTTGGGTGACCGTGGCACTTATGCCAACGAAAATGCAGAACGGCAATTTGTTTTATCCGAAGTCTTCGGATATTTCAGTAAGCACTAATGCAGGTGCTATACGTGCTAAAGACAAGTTCAGTAAATATTGTGCTTTTAAACTTGGTGACGTAGTTGATATTCATTACGGTTTTAATGAGTTTACACAAAAACCCTTTGTTGATGATATTACTCTCGTTAAGTCTTCACCTTTCAAGGAAAGTGATTTAATTGTATAGTTATGGATAATTTTATTACCTTAACCACGTTAAAAGATGAAAAATTTCTTTGTAACGTTAAAAAAATCGTTTATATCGGCGAAGTAAAAGACGGGTCAATCGTTTATATTGACGAATTTACCCGTTATACGGTTAAAGAAACCGTAGCCGAAATATCTGCTCTTTTGTCTGAAAAAATTTCAAAATAAGGCAAAAGGTGGAAAAGAACGAAAAAATGTTGATAAACGACCGTCTATCAATAAAGGTTAAATCACTTGTAAAAATCTAACTTTTACGCCTATGCGCTTGGGGCTTGTCCAAGCGCATTTGGCAAAAGGTGGAAAAACGACTTTAAAAGGTGGAAAATTTTATAAAAAAGGTGGAAAAAAAGGCAAAATGTTTAGAAAAAAAAGAAAGAAGAAAGATGAATATCTTTTAGTTATATATAAAAAAGATTTAAGTGTTGATTTGAATAGAATTCTTGTTCCTGATAAATTATCTGACGTTAAAGAATATATTTACGTTCCGCATAATGACGCAACCGAAGAACATTATCATGTTTATATCAAATTTGAAAAGAAAATTACGCAAGAAGAATTAAAAAAAGTTTTTTATAACTCTAAAATCTTTGTTTCGGATATTTCAAATAGCGATACGATTTTAAGTGTTTTGTATTACTTTACTGACGGTTTTAGACTGCCGTTTGAATCTAATTATTCTACAAAAATAGAAGAACGTAGAAAAGCAAATAACAAGTAATATTTCATTGCTTTTTGCAAAGGGGTTAAATATATGCAATTAAAGCAATATGAAATCGTACAGAATCAAGATTTATTGACTGTCGATATACAAGAAGTGTGTATGAAGTATAAGACAATCAAAAAATGGGCTTATATTCTGCACGATAAGGACGATACACGTCCGCATTATCATATTTACATAAACTTTGGCAATAACGGAGTATCGCACGAACTTGTTGCAAGTTGGTTTGAAGTTCCGCCGAACTTCGTTAGCAAAGTAAAAGGTCGTACAACGGACATGCTTTTATACCTTACTCACGGTAATGAAAGTCAAAAGCATAAACACCAGTACGACCCGTCGGAAGTAGTTTCAAATTTTGCATTTGAAACGGAAATAGAAAACTCAAAGATAATAGGCAATTTCAAAGAGTACAGTTTCGCTCAAATGCTTAAATATATCGATACGTTGCCTATTTCCGATAAATGCAAAGCGCATAGTCAACTTGAACGACTGTGGCGTATAGAGTGTTCTATGCTGACTTTCAATCCTGATAGGAACGTTGACGTCGTTTTTATTTGCGGTAAGGCAGGAACGGGAAAAACTTACTACGCTAAAAAATTGTTGTCAAGTATGGATTATGACTATTGTATAAGCAGTTCAAGCAACGACCCGTTTCAAGATTATTTAGGGCAACGTGCAATAATTCTTGACGATATGCGTGATACGGCGTTTGAACTGCCCGACTTGCTTAAAATACTTGATAACAATACAAGTTCAAGCGTACGCAGTAGATTTGCAAACAAAGTTTTTAACGGCAGTATGATTATTTTGACAAGTTCCGTTCCGTTAAACTTTTGGTACAAAGAGTATCGTTATAATGCAGTTGATACACTCGACCAACTTTACCGACGTATTAACATTTACGTTGAAGTTAAAGACAAGGAAATACTTGTATATGACGGATTAGGTTCGGACGGTAAACCAGTTGGAGAGCCTAAACGGTATTACAACGAAGTATATGACTTGAAAAAGACTGCTCCCCCGAAACGTGATATATCGGGTATGTTTGATAAAATTTGTAGTCCTGTAAAAGAAGTTAAAATCGGTAAAACGGTTATGCAAGAAACGTTTGATTTTGACGATAACGATATTTTTTAATGGAGATAAAAACTATGAAAAAAGATACGTTTCCTTGAATAATATTTGGGAGAATATGCTATGGCAAGAAAAGTAAGAACTAAAAACGGCAATACATTTACTTTGCTAAATCCAGCCGAAAAAGGCGAAAAGTATGCAAAAGAGTTGCACACTGGCAAAAAGTATACCAACGACGGCGCAGTAAAAAAGGATAAGAACGGCAAAGCAATTAAATTAGGCAAAAAAGAACGTGCTTATCGTGGTGGTTATCTTGACGCAAGAAAAGATAATGCACAAGCGCATAAGGCTAAACGTTCTAAATAATTAAATTATAAGGCAGGTAAAACTTATGAGTAGTTTTAGTAAACACGCAAAAAGAGATAAAGTAAAATGGA
>JAZNFN010000026.1:0-3484 GCA_045576035.1 Christensenellaceae bacterium | reverse complement strand
TAAAAAAATAAAAAATTGACACCAAAGTCAATGATAAAATATTTTGTCGAATTATAAAAAAAGTAAAGGTTAATTTTGACAATTTATTTGTTATTGGAGCGTCAGTTTATTGACACGAAAACATATTTAGTGTATAATAGTAAAAGTTGTTTTATAACTTAAATAAAACAATATCGTAATTTTAGTTAAGCAAAAGAGGACTTTATGAAAAATTTCTTTACTAGTGAAAGCGTTACTAGCGGACATCCCGACAAGGTTTGCGACAATATTTCCGATGCTATTTTAGATGCGTATCTCGATGGCGATAAACATTCACGAGTTGCTTGTGAGTGTAGTGTAACTACTGACTTTTTGTTGGTGATGGGTGAAATTACTTCTAACGCTACTGTTGACGTTGAAAAGGTTGCAAGGCAAACAATCCGTGAAATCGGCTATACCGAAAAGGGGATAGGATTTAATGCTGACGACGTTAAGATATTGATAAAACTCAACAAGCAAAGTCCAGATATTGCGCTTGGGGTGGATAACTCTCAGGAAGCAAAAGACGGTGGCGACGCTTATGATAAAATCGGTGCAGGCGACCAAGGTATTATGTTTGGTTATGCGTGCCATGAAACGCCAGAACTTATGCCACTTCCTATAATGCTATCGCATAAAATGTGCGCTAAACTTGAAGAAGTAAGAAAGAGCGGACTTTTAAGTTATCTCCGTCCAGACGGAAAAGGTCAAGTTACCGTTGAGTATGAAAACGGCAAACCCAAGCGTGTTGATACCGTTGTTTTATCATCTCAGCACAATGAAAGCGTAAATACTGAAACACTTCGTGCTGATTTGAAAAAATTTGTTATTGATGCAGTTATACCTAGTGAATACCTTGACGAAAACACAAAGTATTTTATTAACCCTACGGGAAGGTTTGAAGTGGGTGGACCTAACGGCGACTCAGGCTTAACGGGTAGAAAAATTATAGTTGATACATACGGTGGAAGATGTCCACACGGCGGTGGTGCGTTCAGTGGAAAGGACCCAACCAAAGTTGACCGTTCGGCAACGTATATGGCACGTTACGTTTGCAAAAATATTGTTCAAGCAGGGCTAGCAGACGAATGTCAAGTTCAGTTTGCGTATGCAATTGGCGTTGCGAAACCCGTTTCTGTTTTAGTTAATACTTTTGGTACGGGAAAATTATCCGACCAAGAACTTGCTGAAATTATCGTTAAAGAATTTGACCTACGTCCATCGGCAATTATTGAAAAACTTGAACTAACACAGCCTATTTATAAAAACACGGCAAGTTACGGTCATTTTGGCGACCCAAGTTTTTCGTGGGAAAAGACTGACAAAGTAAACGATTTGAAAAAATATATTTAATTTTATGCGGTTCACGGCATTAATAGGGAACTTTTTAAATAAATATTTTTTCAATTACAAATGGCGTTGTTTGCTTTGTGGGAAAGAGATTTTTGACGAACAGTATTTTTGTGAACAGTGCAAAAAAGAATTGCCTTATAACGATGGTGCGATATGTGGTCATTGTGGAAGAAAGGTAATTGCTTTTGAACCATACTGTTCAACGTGTAAAGAAGTTTTAACTTCACTTGATTTGTGCAGAAGTTGTTTTTCTTATGAAAAGCCGATAAATAGGCTGATAAAGAGTGCAAAATATAATAACGCTAAATACTTACTTGACTATTTTGCGCACGAACTTACTATGTTGTATCTTAAAAACTATTTAAATGCAGACTGTTTCGTTTATGTTCCTATGTCGAATAAAGCGTTTAAGAAAAGAGGATACAATCAATCGGAAATTCTTGCACGAAAAATAAGCGAAAGAACTAACGTTCCCGTTTTAGATTGTTTAATAAAGACAAAAGAAACTAAACGTCAAGCGACGCTTGGTAGACGTGATAGACTTAAAAACTTATCCGAAGTTTTTCGTGTTACGGATAAAAAGGCGGTTAAAGATAAAACTATCGTAATTGTTGACGACGTTACGACAACGGGCGCAACGGCACAAGCGATTGCAGAGCGACTAAAAAGTGCTGGTGCATTAAAAGTGTACTTAATATCGGTGGCGAGCACACCACCGATTGATAAATATTAATTTTAATAGAAAGGAGAAAACAATGGGATTATTTAGATATATTTTAGGCGGTGAAGCAAGGCGTAATCTTAAAAAACTTGATAGAACTGCTGACAAGGTAATTGAACTTGATTCAAAATATTGTGCGTTTACCGACGAAGAACTTCGTGAACAAACGGACTTTTTGCGTGGAAGATTAAAGGCAGGTGAAACGCTTGACGATATTTTAGTCGATGCGTTTGCAGTTGTAAGAGAAGCGGCTTGGCGTGTGCTTAAAATGAAACATTACAAAGTGCAAATAATCGGTGGTATATGTTTGCACCAAGGTAGAGTTGCCGAAATGAAAACAGGTGAAGGTAAAACGCTTGTTGCAACGCTTCCTGCATACTTAAACGCTCTTACAGGTGAAGGCGTTCATATCGTAACCGTAAACGATTATCTTGCTGCCCGTGACGCTGAGTGGATGGGCAAGGTTTATAAATTCTTAGGTTTAACGGTGGGCGTTGCAATTACCGGTATGGAAGACGAAGATAAAAAGAAAGCTTATGCTTGCGATATTACTTACGGTACTAACAACGAAATGGGCTTCGACTATTTGAGGGACAACCTTAAAACCAAACTTGAACTTATGGTTCAGCGCCCCTTATCGTTTGCAATCGTGGACGAAGTTGACTCGATTTTAATCGACGAAGCAAGAACTCCGCTTATTATATCGGGTAAAGGTCAGGAATCAAGCGAAAAATACGTTACCGCTAATAAGTTCGTTAAAACGCTTGTTCAAGAAAAAGACTTTACTATCGACATAAAGGAAAAGAGCGTTCAAATTACCGAAAGCGGTGCAAAGAAAGCGGAAAGTTTCTTTGGACTTAACAGTTTTTCTGATATTGAAAACGCCACTCTTTCTCACCATATCCAACAAGCGTTAAAGGCAAACTACATCTTTAAGCGTGATAATGATTACGTTGTTTCGGACGGCGAAGTTATTATAGTTGACGAGTTTACCGGTCGTCTTATGATAGGTAGACGTTATTCGGATGGCTTACATCAAGCAATCGAAGCAAAAGAAAGCGTAAGAATTCGTAATGAAAACAAAACTTACGCAACAATAACTTTCCAAAACTATTTCCGTCTTTACAAAAAACTTTCGGGTATGACAGGTACTGCTAAATCCGAAGAAGAAGAATTTAGGGCGATTTACGGACTTGACGTTTTGGAAATCCCAACCAATAAACCCGTTGCAAGAATTGACCAACCCGACGTTATTTATAAAACCGAAGCAGGAAAAAATAGAGCTATCGTAAACGAAATTATAGAACGCCACAAGAAAGGTCAACCTATCTTAGTTGGTACTGTTACCGTTGAAAAATCAGAAGAAATTTCAAAACTTTTGATAAAAAATGG
>JAZNFN010000025.1:0-3692 GCA_045576035.1 Christensenellaceae bacterium | reverse complement strand
ACTTTAGTTTTTTATGAGGAAAAATCTAATGGGCAAATTAAGGGAGAATTAAAAATTGATGATAATATTACTTCTTTTTATTGGACACGCCCATCAAAAAAGGTCATTGAGTTAAATAAACCAATATATATGGATTATGCTTCAGCCTCAGTAAAAAAAGCTGGAAGAATAGATAGAATATATATTTCCGATGATTGCTCCTATTTAAACGTAATGTTTGAATCAGCCAAAGTTTTTTATTATTTTGAAAAATAATATATTATGTCAAAACAGTAAAATATAATCTTTTGGGCGGGTTAAATTACTTTATCTTCCCCTAGTAGTTTTACTTTTCACACGCTCCGCCAGCGAATAAGGACACCAAAACGGTGTCTTTTTTATTCTAAATCGTTCGTTTGTTCTAATTCAATCTCTTCTTCCCTAACTGCTTTGCCGTAAATCACAAGTGCACGAGTTGGGCTATAACTATCCGAACGGATTTTTTTAACGCTTATAATCTTGCCGTTTTCAGTTGCAACTAAATACCCCACGCTTTTATAGCCTTCTTTCCCGTATCGTAAAAATTTACTTTCGCCTTCGTAAAGGTCGGGATAAGCGTTTTCATCGTCATAAATTATTTCTTCTTTGGGGCAAGGTATTTGTTCAATAATTTCACTTTTACGGCTGTACTTAACTTGCATAGGCTGACCGTAAATATAAATATGCAAGGTGTTATCGTCTGCGCAAGTGTTAATTATGATAGGGTTATGTGTGTTGTTTATAAATTTTAGGTCTGCCCAACCAGAGTTGACCATAGCGTCAAAGGACGGTGCAACGTAACTAACGGGTAAACTGTGTGGGTGATATTCGGTAACAGTTAAACCTGCAAGTAGCACGGCGTTATAAAGCGTTGTTGAAACCTGACACACCCCACCACCTATACCGTCCACAAACTGACCGTCAACGATAATTTTTGCTTGTTTATACCCACGTTTTTCCGTACGCTCACCAACCGTTCGATTAAATGAAAACTCACCACCAACGTCAACGAAAACGTTATTTAGCGATTTTGCAGCAAGTTTGATATTGCTTTTTCTCTCTACTGTTGAAGATGAGTAAGACGTATAAAAACTTGAACGGAGCGTTAAATATTGTGGCTGTAAATCATAAAACGGCATTGCGTACGTTTTAATACATACGTTCATACAAGTAAGAACAAAAACCGCACAAAAAAGTAAACACGTTATAAATTTTTTAATATAATTGCGCCCTTTCATAAACTAAGTTAAGTATGCGCATATTTGTTAAAATAATGTAAAAATCCCCGACGTAACGTCGGGGATTAAAACTTTTTTATTTAGCAAATTCAGTTGCACGCCATTCTCTGATAACATTGACTTTGATTTGACCGGGATATTCCATTTCCTGTTCAATCTTCTTAGCAATATCTTTTGCAAGGAACAACGTTTGTGCATCGTTAATCTGTTCGGGTTTAACCATTACACGCACTTCCCTACCTGCTTGGATTGCATAGCATTTTTCAACGCCCTTAAACGAACTAGAAATTTCTTCAAGTTTTTGAAGTCTCTTGATGTAGTTAGTGGTCGTTTCACGTCTAGCGCCAGGTCTTGCACCTGAAATAGCGTCGGCTGCTTGAACAAGCACTGCTTCAAGCGTTTTTGGCTCAACGTCACCGTGGTGAGCAAGAATTGCATTGATAACGTTGTGATTTTCCCTATACTTCTTAGCAAGGTCGCCACCGATTTGCATGTGCGTACCTTCAACTTCAAAGTCAACCGCTTTACCTATATCGTGTAGCAAGCCTGCACGTTTTGCAAGCGCTGCATCAATGCCAAGTTCGGTTGCCATAACGCCTGCTAAGTGCGATACTTCAATAGAGTGTTTAAGCACGTTTTGACCGTAGCTTGTACGGAATTTAAGACGACCTAAAAGTTTAACGATTTCAGGGTGAAGTCCAAATATTCCACATTCAAACATTGCGGCTTCGCCTGCTTCTTTAATCTGTTGGTCAAGTTCTTTTTTAACCTTTTCAACCGTTTCTTCAATCCTTGCGGGGTGAATTCTACCATCTTGAATAAGTTTTTCAAGAGCGATACGTGCAACTTCACGCCTTACGGGGTCAAAGCCTGATACGATTACTACTTCGGGCGTATCGTCTATAATAAGTTCTATGCCCGTTGCGTTTTCAAGCGTTCTAATGTTTCTGCCTTCACGACCGATAATCCTTGCTTTCATATCGTCGCTAGGTAGCGGTACGACAGATACGGTAATTTCCGTCGCTTGTTCGGTGCTACACTTTTGAATAGCCAAACTTACGATTTCTTTTGCCTTTCTTTCGCCGTTTTCCTTGGCTTCTGCTTCGATGTTCTTAACCATACCGGCAGCGTCACGCTTTGCTTCGTCCGTAATAGCGTCGATTAGTTGCTGTTTGGCTTCTTCTCTGCTCATTTGGGCGATTTTTTCAAACTCTTTAATCATTTCGTTTTGCTTTTCAGCAAGGTCTTCGATTTTCTTATCAAGTTCTACTTCTTTTGCCTTTAATACGTTCTGTTGACGGGTGGTTTCTTCGTTTCGCTTCGCAAGGTTTTCTTCCTTTTTTTCCAACGTCTCTTCCTTTTGGTTGAGTCTGTTTTCCATTCTTTGAAGTTCAGCGCGCTTTTCCTTAGATTCACGCTCAAATTCATTGCGAAGTTTGATTTCCTGTTCTTTCGCTTCTAAAATAGCTTCTTTTTTAATAGCCCTACTTTCTTCCCTTACGTCGTCAAGCATCTTGTTGCGCTGTGCTTGTATATCGCCTTGGTCTTTCTCATACTTTTTAGTTAAAGACTTTGCGCTAAAACGCCAACACAAAAATGAGGCTATACATGCCAATAAGACCACGACGGCAACCAAAATCCATGGTAAAGTGCTGTCGGGTGCCAAGAACAGGGAGCTGTAAAATAATTTCTGCATAATATTATGCCCTCCTGTTTTTATTTGTACGCATAGTTTGTCTATGCGCTACTTACTACTATATATTGTATTACAATTTTATTTAAATGTCAATTCTTATCAGTTGTTTTTTTCTTTATTATAGAAAGCATCTAAAATTTTTGTTTTGATTTCTTCTGCAACGTCTAAATTGCTTTCCAAGTAATCGACTGCCTTTTCTCTACCCTGGGCAATCTTTTCGCCGTTATAAGAAAACCACGAACCACTCTTTTGAAGAATATCAAATTGAAGTCCAAGGTCGATTAAGCAACTTCCCTTAGAGATACCTTTGCCAAAAATAATATCAAATTCAGCAGTCTTAAAGGGCGGAGCGACTTTGTTCTTAACGATTTTTGCCTTAGTGTGATTACCATAAGCACCGTCGCTATCTTTAAGCGCATCAGATTTTCTTACGTCAATACGAACGCTTGCGTAAAATTTAAGTGCTTTACCACCCGCAGTAACTTCGGGGTTACCAAACATAACGCCAACTTTTTCACGAAGTTGGTTGATAAAGATTATACAAGTTTTAGACTTGTTTGTTATTGCAGTAAGTTTACGAAGTGCTTGGCTCATAAGTCTTGCTTGAAGACCAACGTGAGAATCGCCCATATCCCCTTCGATTTCTGCCTTTGGAGTGAGCGCAGCAACAGAGTCAACAACGATAACGTCAACGGCTTTACTGCTGACGAGTGATGCCGTGATATCGAGTGCTTGTTCAC
>JAZNFN010000024.1:0-25536 GCA_045576035.1 Christensenellaceae bacterium | reverse complement strand
ATTATTTTGTCTAACTTATCACATCAACTTCAAAAAACAAATTAGTGAACTCAACTTATATATCAAACAAACCATTACAACGCTCTTTGTAACCAGCTTCTTTCAAAACTTTTTTAACCGCACTTACTGCGGCATCAAAAGCCTCCTCTTTACTTTTGAATCTATATTTGTTCTTCATTTGAGTGCTGTCAATATGCGCAAATGCATCAAATATAGCCAAATGAGGTTCAATAGATAACACTATATCTTTATCCTTAATACGTTTTATCAACTCTATAATTTTCCCGTCACCTTCTCCAGCAGGCACAAGTTCGCCTGTTGAACGAATAACATCTTTTATGTGAAAATAATCTGTAGTGTTATGCAAAACATCTAAAGCCTTATCCATATCTTCTCCCACTTCAATATAATTTGCAGGGTCATAAATATATTTTAAACCTTGTACATTTTTCATAATGTCCAAAATTTTATCCACCTTGTCTCCGAAAATGAATTTTTCATTTTCGTGATACAAAAAGACCCCTTCTTCCGTAGCAATATTTACCATTTCATTAAGACGACAATACACCTCTTTGTCCTTCCCCTCAGTTTCAAAAAAACTAAACATCCTAATTTTATTTGTACCAAAAATTTTTGCGACTTTACACGTATTGCGTAATCTTTTTTTATGTATCTCAAAATCATCCGACAACTTTACTTTTCCTATAGGCGAACCTATTGCCCACACCTTAATTTTCTCATCTTCAAATTTCTTCGCATATGTACGCGCTTCTTCTTCAGTAATATCTGCTATGTTTTTATCTTTTATCCATCTTAATTCTATATAAGAAATCCCATTTCTTTTTAATGCTAAAATTTGCCCTTCTATAGTTGCATCCGATTCATCCGCAAATGCTGAAAGTTTAATCATTATTACTCCTTTTTTTCTATTTTTTCATTAAAGCCAAATGCAAATTTCTTGCATTTGGCTTCTTCTTTATTTTTCTTTAACTGCATAAATTGAACCAATTTTAAACCAGTGGTTAGTGTTTATTGCTGAACAAAGTGTTATATATGAACAGTCTTCACTAAGTGTCCAACTCGTCATATCCCATGCTTCTGCTGATGTTGTCGTCAACAAGGTATGGTCAGCACTACCGCTAGAATATCCACTTTTAGACGTAGTAGAATAATACCACTTTCTACTATCTCTACTCGTTTGAACTGGTGCAAAAATCGTATATCCTAAATAATCTTTTTCGCTTGCTATATTAAAATATGCACCCGACTGTTTGTCAGCATTACCTGTAATCTTTAAGTAGTTTCCATAAACTTCGTCTTCCTCATAACTGGTTGTCACCGAAGTTTTTGCCAATATCTCCCCATCAAATCCTGCTTCCGTGCCATCAAATATGACTTGTACATCGAATTTTTTATAAAACTCATTACAATACACTTCAAAAATTGCGTAGTTTGATATCTCTAACTTATCCTTGTCTTTAAGGGCTTCATAACGATTTCTTATGCTTAATATGGTTTCGAAATGTTGGACGTTAAGTTCATCAATCGCAACAGTGTTTGAAAACTCATCTATGTCTTTTTCGATGTCAACTAATGGCGAAAAGTGCTCCAAATATATATCTCCAATATATAACGGATAACTTATCCAACCATTGTCTCTAATATGCGCATCAGTTGTTAATCCTATATCGTATCCCGCAGTTTTAATTGATTCAAGCAAAGCGCTTGCATCTAAACCATTTCCATTTAAATCCGTCATCTTTACTATATCTGCTCGATATCCGATTAATATCGTATCATTTTTTCCGTTTCCATCAGAATCGTAAAGTGAATTTTCAGAAAGAGTAATCGTGTTTTTTACCCAATCATCAATCAAATTTACCGTTTCGTTCCTTGACGCACCATATCCTATTGAATAGATATCGGCAGACGTTGTAGATATATATTTAGTTAAAGGTCCTATGGGCAAATTGGTTGTAACATCTTTAACAACACTTTCTCCGTTTTCCTCAACTGTTTCTTCTCCTGTTTTTACACGAATACTTGCATCGCCTATTTTGGACTCAAAATAAATTTTATCACCAACAGTTACTTCGTCATCTCCAACAAAAATGCCGAAATAACGATTAGGTCCCCAATTTAACGCCGACGTGATTCTCAATACCGACCGCCCGTCAAGACTTTCATATTTGCCGTTATGATTTTTCACCGTTGAAAAAGATGGTTCCTCGCTCATGTCTGCAATAACTTTGGGCGAATATGCCGTTGGGAAATACACGAATAAATTACTTTCCTCTCCCGTATCGGCAACAACTTGCACATTATATATGTCATCGTCAGTTAAAGATGCGTAAAAACATTCGGTCTGATTTTCAGAAACAAGAACACCGTCAACGATAACATCATAATTAGAAGCGTTAGTTCTCGCATTCCAACAAACTCCGTTTTCGCCTTCGTGTACATAAAGTTCACCGTAGATTTCAACTTCAATCACGTCGCTTTCTATATACGACATGTTGTTAGAATATGCTTTACATTGTACTTTTAGAAGGTCCGCTATGGGAAGCGGGTCGGTCACTTCAATTGATTCGGTAGTCTTTACCCAAGCAGAATTGCCAATACGGTAATAAATTCCGTCTATTGTATTTGTCTTTTGAAAAGATATCACACGACCATTTACCGTTACTTGTGGCAATTGCAATTTTTTCACGGAAGAATTATAGACAGAAACCATACATTTAGCAGTTGTTACACCGAGTTTACCTACAATTTCAGTCCTTCCAACACCTATCGCTTTGACAACAATCGAGCCATCTTGTTTATTTTCAATTTCAACGATGTTTGGATTACTAGTTGAAAACTCAACTTCATTAAAATCCGCATTTTCCGCCGTGTAAAACAGTTCGAATTTTTCTCCCACTATCAAGTTTTTTTCCGTTGTGCCGAAAGTAACGAATTGAAAAGGTTCGTGCCGAGAAACAATTATTTTACAACTTGTAGAATAATCACCAACCTTAGCCGTTAACTTACACTCTCCTAATCCCTTTGCTAATACAACTCCGTTTTCAACAATAGCAATTTCACTATCCGAAGTGTAAAACGACGCTTCTCCTTCTACGCCCTCTCTATATAACACAAAAGCTTTGCTTTCATTTTCATAAAGTTCAATAACTGATGTGCTAAAATATATATACTTTTTTTCTGCAACGGTTGAATTTGTCGTAGAACCACTACAACTTGTAGCAAAAAAAACAAAACCGACAGTCATTATACATGCAAATAGTAAACTTAAAAATTTTTTCATCGCATTCTCCTTTAAAAAGCTGGCTTATCATGGTCGTCTTCGTAACGATTTCCAAAAAGCACATAATGCTTGTCCAAATATTCGTTTATCTCTGCGAGTTCAGTTGCGGACAAACTGCTTGAATGTAAAACTTTTAAGGTATGAATCATAAAAAACCTTTCGTATTCTACACGTTTAAGAAGTTCTGCTTCTCTTTCTGTGTCATAGTCGGCAGCAACAATAGCTTCTTTCGCCTTGTCTGCCAACTCAATTAAGTCGTTCAAAAGCCTTACCGTGAATACTTCCGTTCTAAAATATCGCTCTGCAATATTATTATAAATATATTGGTCGTTGAACCCGTCTTTTTCCACGAAAGAATAATTTGCTGAAAGTAGATTGTAGAATTCCTTCATACAAGTTGCGCCTTCTCTATAATAATTCGTCATAAAATGCTCAATTATTTCATCAGGGTCACAATTTGTATCCCACGTTATCCGTGAAAAGAAATAAACTCTTAAATCCATAAACGGTGAAGTTTCATTTTGTGCATTTGATTCTATTCGATAAAGTTCTACTCCTAAATCTTTGTATATTTGAGCATCTTTTTTATGTCTATTCCAATCATTTAAATATACATAGTAATTTGTAAATTCTGTGCCGTAGTCGTAAATTGATATGTTTTTACAAATCTTTGAATATCCTAAAATCGTTTCGTAAAACGACGCATTTTTTTCACAACCCGTAAGTTCATGTTTATAACACCTATAAATAGGTGCAATATAAATGATTACATTATCTTCGGCAACGATGTTCTCAGGTACTGCTTCGTATGCGTTATACGCCAATGTTAAAACGTTTATCTCTCTGCCCGTTCCTGCAAAATGTGTTTTAACTGCTTTTGCGACCTGATTTATACAGTTGAGCAATGTGCCCATTGGTCTTCCACCAAATTGTTTATCACTTGCAACACAATTATCGCAAGAACAAGATTTAGAATTGTCTTCAATTGAAATTGGGAAGATTGAATATGTGGATTTTTCTTCTGCTCTTTCAATTACTTTTTCAGTTAATATTTCTGCAACCTTAGGATTAGAAAAACAAAGTTGCCCTTCGTTCCAATATTCGTTGTATTCTTCTTGTGGCATCCAAAAGTCCAAGTTGTGAATTAAACCTGTTGCTGCAATTTGTCCTTTAAACGACGTACAACTGTTGTGCGATGAATATAAACGCATTCGTGCCGCATTCTTTATCTTGGGAACACTATTCCCCGTAACAATATTCAATCCGTTGCTACGCAAAGGAATATCTGGAATATTCACAGAGTCGTAGGTCATAAGTGAAATGTAGTTCGTCTTTGTATAGCATACTTCCGTCTCACTAAAACATTCATAATCTATTGCGTAGTGAAGAAAGTCATATACAGCATAGATGTAGCCATATTCCGTTACAGAATCCGAGCCTGCTAAAATTATTTGATTACCGCATAGTTTAACAATACACCCATCATAACTTAATCTTTCAAACGAATGGTCGATTGATGAGTTTTGTAAAATCGTTGTGTTTCCTACGCTAATATAATACTTACTTTCATCATAAGTAATGCCTTCATCTGTAATGGCTTCGAAGTGCAACCCTGTTGCTTTATAAAGCAACTCCTGCAACTCTGTCAATGCAAAATGTATTGTTTCAGAATACTTCACCGGAGTTACGATTTTATAATTGGTAACGCCGTCTTTTACAAGGTTAAGTTCTTTTGTTTTATCGTTATAATCGTACGCATATTGCAAAGCTGTCATTGACGTTGTCTGCTCGCTAGAATTACAACTAACAACACCTAACGTTAAAATTAATCCAAGTATAAGGCAAATTACTTTATTAAACTTTTTCATTACCTTTTCTCCTTCTCTTTATAAAGACAACTGTTGATGTTGCCACTGCCAAAACTATCATTGCACCAATAATTAATATAATCGTTCCAAACCCGCTTTGAGCGTTTTCTTTCGCCTCTATTTTATATTCGTCAACAGTGTAGTTTCCGTCTTCATCTAATGCAATATAACGCACAATGTACGTTCCTGCTTTTTCTATTTTAATGCTATCGCCTTCTAACTTTTTATTAGTATAGTCAGCGTCAATTATATAAATGCTATATTCAACAGGTATAAAACTGCCGATGGTTGCCGTAGGTATTTTCACAGTGTCTCCAACACAAGCAGTTTTCAACAAATCGCCATTTAGAGTAATCGTTGGTTTTTCAACTGTTTCTACCCTAATATAATGCTGTATAGTACTCTCGTTGCCCCACTTTCCGTTACCGTCATATTCGTAGGCAGAAAAAATAACAAGATATTCCCCTCTTTCCATATCGGCAAACTCATATTCGCCAAATAAAACCTGTTTATCTACAACATCAACAAATGTCCCCAGTTTTCTAACAGTAATAAAAACGTTGCCTGTTTGTTGCAGTAAATCAAAAGCATACGCTTCTGGGAATACAAAAGTTTCGCCTTCTTTTATATAAATGTCCGCAGGAACATCTCCTTTAAGCACGAAAGAAGGTCCTACACGGTCACTTGCAACGTCAGTAATCGTTTGATTGCTGATTTTTGAAAAACGGAACGAACTGTTTCCCGTCACATTTTCCATATGCACTTCTATCCAAACGAAATCCGAAAAACCATCAAAAGCAAACCCATCGTCCCACGTCATTGTCTTAAAACTGTAATTTATACCATCATAAACGCTTCCGTCTTGTTTAAAAGTGGCATAAATAGTACTCTGCGTAAACACTTTTTGATAACGCGCCACTTCTTTTTCTCCACAGTGAATTACCGTATAGTAAACGCCGTTTAACACTTCCGATGAAAATTTAAGCGTTAGTTTTTTTCCTGTCAAGTCATTCAAGACAATATTTAAACTACTATAATTAGTCTCAATGGCTCTTCCTATCTTAACCGAAATACTTGCGTCTAAAATAGAAACTGGCACTAACAACATTGCTTGTGTATCTTGTCCGTCGTCAACTGAACTAATTACACCAATGTCGTGTGTGGTAGCGTTAATATCCACGTTTCCATTTGTCGCTTTGATAAAGTTAAACAAATACGATTTTAGATTTTTCTCTGTATCATATATGTACGCTTCATCAGAATATGCTACTACCCTGTATTCTTCTGAGTAATATGCAACATCGTTAATTGTCGCAACAAATTTTACAACGTGTTCTCCAACAGAATCAAAATTAAGCACATCTTTTTCCTGTCCGTCAATTAAAAGTTTTGATTCAACGTATTTAATTTCATTGTTTTCTGTGTAATATACTTGGGGAGTTAAAATTGAATAGCTACGTCCGACCATTACGTTCTTAGGCACAAAGACGTTTTCAAAATAACATTGCTTGTCATCTACGACCTCAATCTTTTGCTCCACAACAAACGATTGAATATAATCAGAAACAGTATGTTTTATTACATATTCATCGTTTATGTTTTTTGCTACAAAGTAATAATTATCGCCCGAAACGGATAATACTGCTTTTTCCCCATTAACGTACAGTTCCTTTTCAACTGAAACACTTCCTATCCCACCTTGTACATCTCCCGTTTCAACAACAAACTTTTGTCCTATGACTACTTTGTCATCTTCTATTAAATAGGAAAAAACATCTTCTGCCTTATAATTATCTAAAACTGTAATCGGTAAGGAAAAGTTATGTGTTTTACCGTCAATCACGCAATCATATTGAACCGTATATATCCCTGCTTTTTTTGGAACAAACGTATTGCCAACATAGATATTGCCTTGTTCGTCTTCAACCAAAGACGATGCTTTTGCTAAGCCCCCAACTAGGTTATAACCACTAGCAGAAGGAACAGTATAAGGAAATCCTACAACACCATATGGAATGTCGCTTTCAGAAGAACCTTCATTAAAGTCATAGATATAATGAAAGTCGTCAGTTTCAAGGAATTGACTAGTCATATCAAGCCCTGCAAAACTCATAAGGATAAACTCAGCACCGTTTTTATCTACGTCACCGAAACTTATATCAAGATATACTTCGCCGGTTGACCACTTCAACGTGTTAGCTTTCTGATAGTCTTCTCTTGATAAGTAATATCGGTCTGACAGCGTATTTTGTCCGTTATACTGATAAGGACCAACATAAATCGCCATATCGTTAGAAAGGTCCATACTCACAGTAAAAGTATTGAGACAGCCTTCTTGGTTAACGACACCATCGAATGAGCTTTGCATTCTTAAATACGGCTGTTTTGTAAAATACTCCTTGCCATTTTTATCGTAAACAAAAAGACCTGTACTAGTTGTATTGTGCGCTGAAAGGTTCATTGTAATAAAGTTACTTTCATCATGCACGTCAGTTAATTTTATGTTTATCCCACCGATAAATTCCCTTATTCCTGATGATTTAGGCGTGATAAGCATTTGCAAAAAATTTATCTTACGCCCAGAGATATCGTTAAGATTTATAATTCCATTATAGCGCATAGTTGCTTTACTATCTGTTACACGCACACCTAAGCCCGTCGTCTTTTGTTTGTTTTCCATATTTTCCATTACGTCCAACATATACGATGGTGCTTTAACGTTGTTGGTAAGAGTGATTCCGTCACTTATCGTAAATAACGATGATGGTGCAGATTTCACGTTTAATCTTCTAGTTTCTTCTTTTTCATTTGACGAATATACCACTACATATTCGCCATATTCGTTAGCAACAAACTTTTCACCTTGTATTATCAAACCACTTGGCGCTATTGAATAAACATCGGCTATTTCCCCGTCAAGTTGGGCTTGTGGCAAAATAATTTCGGAATTTTTTGCGTGTGATTTTGTAAAGAAATCTTCATCAACAACAAGTGAAGTTTGGGCCAACCCAATTACAGCATTTAATGAAAAACAGATAAAAAGAGTCGCTGTAAATATAAATAATAAACTCCATTTTTTTATTTTAGTCATATAATATTGTCTCCAAAAAGTCGTCAGTATTAAAATATCTTTATTTAACACCACCAACAACTATATTCTCCATAATTTTTTTTCTAAATAGCGTAAACAAGATAAGCGTAGGCACGCACGCTACAAAACAAACCGCTAAACGCACGGTCGTAACTGATGACGCTGCGCTATCCCCATAAGATTGAGAATCAAACAAACCGTACGCAATTGTTGGCATGCTTTGCAAATAAATCATTTGCGTATAGTAATCATTCCAACACGCAATAAACGATAAAATTAATATACCCATAGTCGTAGAAAACACCAACGGGAATATTATTTTAAGCATAATTTGGTAGTTATTTGCCCCGTCAATTGTAGCCGCTTCAGTATACGCCATGTCCACCGATTTAAACGCTGCATAAAACACCAAGAAGTGCGTCCCAGTAAAACTTGCCTTCATGCACAGCGTGCCTAGGAAAGTATCGTAAAGACCCAACAGCTTCATAATACGAATGGACGAAGGCAACGACCCGACGATGGGCAATAACATCGCAACGATTACAGTTCCATAAATTATGCCTCTCAACTTAAACTTAAATCGTGCGCAGGCATACGCCACAAGCATATGACTTATGAGAGATACCAAAGTCCAACTGATTGAAAGCAGTAAAGAATTAAATATCATTTCAGGTGTATAGACGAAATGCCCGCCCGCTCCATCTTGAACGTAAATTCTAAGTGCGGTAGTTGCGGCTATTATGTAATTGTCAAACACCCATTCTTGCGGGAAACCGAATTTATTAAACTCCCATTCAAACATGCCGTCCTTAAACGTTTGCATAAACCCCCAAAGCAACGGAAGAATAACCGAAATCGAATAAATCGCAAGAAAACCGAAGATTATCCAAGTAAAAATGTTTTTATTATTTTTAATTTTGTTTTTCTTAGCCATATTACTCCTCCGAAGGTCCAAAGTGTTCCATTAGATATTTAGTTAGGAACGTAACGCCGCATGCAACCACGGTAAAGCACAATCCACCAGCTGCCGCATAAGGGTAATTTACTTCACTAGAATTTTTGAGTATCATAACAAAGAAATAGTATCCGATTGTTTGATATTGGTCTTGTAATTTACTACCGTACATATTATAGAATTCACCGTAGTTAGTAAAGAATGCCCCGAACTGAGTTAACGTAAACACAACTATTGTAGGCCATATAGCAGGAACAACGATGTGCAAGAATTCCCCTATCGGTGATAATCCGTCCAATCTTCCGTATTCGATAACCGAAGTGTTAATGCTGCTCATTGAACCTAAATATAACACCATATGCCCTGATAACGATAACCAAACTGAAAACAGTAAGACGGTCATGAAAGAACTGTCTCCTTGCAACAAAGTAATTATATCACTGTCAGGAATTAAACTCGGAAGTAAATCTTCTACTATAACCCTAAACAGTATAATAAAGACCATGTGAGAAATAATTTTAGGCAAGTACAGTACAACTTGAAATAATCCAGAGCACGGAATATTTCGCCATAACCCATAAGAAATAAGTATGCTTAATGGGAAAACAATTAAAAATGAAAGTCCAAACTGCACAAACGTGTTAGATATTCTTATGCCCATCGTTGGGTCTTTGGCGATATCTGAAATAAAATTAGAAAAGTTACCTGTGCCAAAAAGAACAAAATCTTTCCCGTCATATTTTTGAAAAGCAAGCAATATTGAATTAAAATTTACTATGATGTAAAAAACAATAAATTGCAAAATAGGCAAAACCAAAATAGTAAACAAAAAGATACTGTCCTTTCGTTTTCTGTCAGAAAAATTGTCTTTATGATTAGTGTTTTTCATTGCGGCGTTCATTGATAATCCCTCTTATTTAGCAAGTCCAATCTGCTCAAACGTTGCCAACGCCCAATCGTAATTTGCTTTGCTGTATTCTTCAATGCTCATTCCTGCAGTATAAAGTGCGTCATAAGGATAACCTGCCGATTCTGCACCTTTCTTCGCTTTCCAGAAGAACTTATTAAGGTCAAGCTCAACTGAATATATTTCAAGTTCAGGAGACATACGCATTGAACAGAACAAATCGTAATTTCCTTCTAATGCAGATTCGTAATACGCCCAAGCATTGCGTGCGTAAGGTGTCATAATCTTTTGCTCTTCTTCATTAATATCATATTCATAAGGACGTATCGTTCCGTTATAAGCAGTATGCGTAGCTAAACTCTTGCGTGTATGCAAATATTGAATGAACTTCTTAGCCATTTCCTCTTTTCCGTTTGTTTCTACATTTTTATTCATTACGATAAGAGAATCTCCACCTGTCAATGAAAATGCAGGTTGTGTGTTTGTTTGGTCTGGCACACCTTCAACCCCTATAAAATTAGGAACAGGCATTGATTTTAGATTCCTTTTTCCCCAGCCATATTGCGGATAGTTTTTTTCCATTGCGACAAAATAATCCTTAGCTTCGCATTCCCAATAAGTTGCTTCCATATACATTGCAACACGTTTTCCTGCCCCGTATATAGGACTCATTGCGTATTCCTTTTCAGAAAGAAGGTTATCTTGTCCACTCTTCTTTGCGTTTTCACTAAAATACAATTCGTTGCTTAAAATCTTATTCATTGCTGTTATCGCAGCCAATTTACCATTCATTTTAGTCAACATATATGCGTTTGCAGGTGTTATCTGCGTAGGAATTTCCTTATTGTTGCCATTATATTCACCAGACAAACGGCACAAAATATTCATATTGTCAGCCCCTTCATAGTTAACTATGATTGAGCGCAATAAGCTAGTATAAGTATAGGTACCCGAAGCCGAACCCGCCCAAGTAAGCGGAATAATACTATCCGAAACCATAGCATCGAAAAGTGTTACTGTATCATTCCAAGTAATTGGTAATCCGTCATCAAGCGTTCCCTGCTTATAGTCAGGGCCTGTCCCTAATACAATTTCTTCACCACCCTCTAAAACAAATACCACCTTGTCTTGATATTTACTGTCGTTATACTTTCCTTTACTTAAAATCAACCTATTGTTTCCATCAAAGTAATATCCTTTTTCATCAAACAAGTCACCGTCATAAGTGAACATGGTTGGGGTTGCGTAATTTGCTAACGCATAATACACAGGAGCATTAGATTCAATATCTGCAAACCTTCTTATGTCGCAGTATTCTAAAAAGTTTTCATCCATTTTATCAACAATAGACGCAACAGCATTTTTCCCAGTAAGAGAAGCAAGTTCGCCATCTTCGTCGTACACTTTTTCTGTGACAATATCCGTCATGTCAGCTATAAGTCCTTTATTGTACATATTATAATAACTGTTTCCGTCAAGAATATAAACATCTTGACGACTATCTGCCATATTTACAAGCAACTGGTCATCTCTATACTCTGCTTTTTTAGGGTCTACAAACGTTTTAATACCCGTATCTTTGGTAAAATCCTCTAAGATTTCGTGCAACCACTCAGTTCCTAGACCGCCGTTGAAAACACCTATATAAAGGGTTTCCCCTGCGTCGTTAGAACCCGCACCTTCCCCACAAGCAGTGAAAGATAGTGCAGCACAGAACGCCAATATAAATGCCATAACTTTTTGTATTAATTTTTTCATATATTCTGTCTCCTTTTTTGCGTTATTAAGCGCAAAATTATTCTAGTGTGAGACCAAATAAATAGTCTCACACTAGAATATTTATCGCCATCTAATTTATTATGTTTTATTTTGCTTTAACTGCATATATAGCACCAATTCTAAACCAATTGGTATTTAGCGGAGAAGCTAAATTTATATATTCACAATCACTTTCCAACGTCCAAGTTAACATATTCCATTCTTCCGCTTGCACGCCATCTTTCAAAAGAGTGTGATTTGTGCTACCACTTGAATATCCGTCTCTCGTGGTCGTAGAATAAAACCATTTTCTATTATCAGCACCTGTTTGCGCATAAGTATAAATCATATACCCAGTATAATCCGTGTCAGATGGCATATTGAAACTCATTCTTGCCGTAGATACACTTGTAGATGCTGTCATTTGGAAATAATTACCGTAAGTATCATCTACCCCAAACGTTTTAGTAACATTGGAATTAGAACCTTGCCCATCAAATCCAGCTTCCGTACCATCAAATATAACTTCTACATAGAATTTTGCGTCATACGCAGTCTTGATTTCTTCAAGAACGTCTGCGTTTGTCACCGCACTCTTAATCGAATCATCTATTGCGTCATATTCAGCCCAAACCTTATAAATATCGTAACAATCCCCTGGTGTTAAATTGTCAACGTCTACCAACGCACTTAATGCATCAATTTTTTGAATAATCTCACCCGCTATAGCATCTGTACGACCTTTTATCGCATATATAGCACCAATTCTAAACCAATTATTTTTATAAACTGGCGAAGATAAGTTAATGTAATTGCAGTCGCTTTCTAACGTCCAACTCAACTGTTTCCATTCGTTTGCAGACGTAATTCCCAATTCTGTAAAACTACTCGAATTTCCACCATATCCACTTGTAGTAGTTGTTGAATAATACCATTTTCTACCATCTGAACTTGTTTGAACAGAAGTACTAATTGTATAGCCGGAATAATCAATGTCGCTTGATTTGTTGAAGTATAATCTTGTAGTAGTTAAGTCACTGTCACCAACGTTAGTCAACTGAATATAATTTCCGTAAGTGTCATCGACTCCAAACGTTTTAGTAACGCCAGTATTTGAACCACCACCATTAAAACCTGCTTCCGTACCATCGAATAAAGTGTTAACTATAAAATTCGTATCAAACGCAGTTTCAACATCTGCAATCTTTGCGCTGTTGCTTACTTGTGTTTGCAGTTCGCTACTCAATGCATTATAAGCATTTTTAACAACGATAAACGCATAGTAATCGCTCGCTTTCACGTTAGCCGCTTCTGGCAAGCTACTTATTTGGTATGTAACGTAATTTACGTCTAACGCTATCTTTTCATCTGCCATAAGTTCTTTTGCAAACGTACCGAACGAAGCGTAATTGTCGTATGCTGTTATATAGTCGTCACTTTCAATCGCACTTTGAAATGCCATTACGCTTTCTTGTTGCTGTTTTGCATAGGCTTCGGCCAAAGCCTTTTCTTCTTCGGCAACACCCTCTACCGTCCAATCGGAAACGGGGTTTGCTTTAAGATATTCTGCTTGGTAGATATAACTTGAAAGAATAGTTTGTTCATCGCTGTCAGCGCCATCGTAAACGGCTTCCGCTATTTGAGCGACGTTCCTAATTACGTTTCCGTCAATTACGTCAGCGTAATCGTAACTTGCAATTTCCCCGTCCATTGTTTTGATGTAAATGATTCCAAACCAATCACGATTGTAGTTACCATATTGGATTTCAGTGATTGAATAACGAACTTCCCATTGCTCATCGATAGTGTTGTAATACGGTTCTAATCCTTCTGCAAAATTATACTGCACGTCTGCAAGAACTTTCGTGTGAGGATTTTCATCGTCAATCGTTTTGCCGTCAATGTAGTCGTACGGCAAAATCAATGCGCCGAAAGATTTATTTTCATTTCCCTCAACGTCTGATTTAACTTCACTTGGTACTTTTGCCGAAAAACGAATACCAGTGGGCTCATTATAACGAATGCTTGCCCCAATCATTTCAAACCCTTCTGTGTTAGTGTTTGCAAAGGCATTACCAGTTATTCCTGCCCCCACTATTGATATACACATAATCAATAGTGCACTTACCAATAAAGTCTTTATGGTTCTTCTTTTCATAGTCTTACCTCCTCTACTCCATACCTTTGGGGGCAAAATTATCAACCCCATAGTAATCATCTAGACCAATAAAAGGTCCGTCGCTTGACGTTAAAACGTCAATGTTTGGTGCCATATACACTAAAATCATAGGATTTGTGTACATTTTTTTCTGTTCGTTTGACATAAAGATAATCTCCTTATATTTATTTTTCTCTACCGCTAAGTAGAGTTAATTTGTCTTTTTTATATGGTAACTACGCTACCTTTACTTTGATACGCTGAAAGAATAATCTTAATTGCTTTTGACGCTTCCGCCCCATCAATTTCAAACTTTCTATTTGTTGCAACACAATCGTAAAACTCTTTAATCAGTCCTTCATGCCCTACCCCGTAACAACATTTGCCGTATACTTTTTTATCTTTATCGAAATCATAGACTGCGTTCCCCGTTACTACTTTGCCTTTTAGTACGTTAATTACTTCTTCATCTGTTTTTATGGTAATAGAAACGGGAAAATCACAACAGCCTCCGTTTGTTGCAAAAAAAGTAAACTTCGCTCCCCCTGAACACACTATTGTTGCAGTATCTTCAACTTCAATATGGTTTCTTAACGTTAAGTTAGTTATTATAGCTGAAAGATTTTTTGGAAAACCTATTAGCCATTGCATTAAATCAAGCGTGTGAAGGGCTTGATTTATAAGTACGCCCCCTCCTTCCGTTTTCCACTTACCTCTCCAACTAGCCGAATTGTAGTATTCTTTACACCTATTCCATACGACGTTTCCAAAACCACCAATTATCTTTTTATCTTTTAGATATTCTTTAACGAATAAGTTTTCTTGATTGTATCGGTTTTGATGGCAAACGCCAAGTTGCGCTTTCGACTTCTTTTCAGCATTCAAAATTCGCTCTACGTCTTCAAGCCTTATACAAAGCGGTTTTTCACACAAAACATTGATATCCCTTGATAGTGCCTCTATTATCATATCAGCATGCAAGTAATGTGGCGTACAAATATGCACTACGTCCGGTCGTTCATTATCTAACATTTGTACATAATCAACATACTTTGTAGCCACCACCCCGTCCATACGACGTGTATCTTTGTCGCAGACGGCACATAATGTTATGCCTAATTTTTGTAAAAGTTCTTTATGTACGTTCCCAATAACGCCAAGTCCTACAATTGCGCCTTTCATTATTTTACCTTACTACCAAATGAATTAGAAGTATCCATTACAATATCAGCACTTAGCGTCTTTTGTTTGGAAACTGCCCTACGTTTATTAAGTTCGGACAAATATTTATCAGCGTCTATTGGAAGCGTTATTACTTCACCATTCAACCAACCAGACAACTCTATCGCATTCATAAGTTCCACGCCGTGAATCCCTTCTGTCCCATCAACAAAAAAATCTTCCTTACCTAGTAGTGAGTTGGCAAAATTATTTATAATACCTGCGTGTTGCGGATTTTCACCATCCGTTTCCACTTCTACCATTTTCCATTTCGGTCCACCGA
Organism: Christensenellaceae bacterium; assembly: GCA_045576035.1. Taxonomy (GTDB): domain Bacteria; phylum Bacillota; class Clostridia; order Christensenellales; family Borkfalkiaceae; genus UBA1259. The sequence continues at coordinate 9,991 of JAZNFN010000024.1, read as the reverse complement.
ATGTGCACTCTGGGTCTGCGTTATGCTCTCTTGCGTCACGTTCGTTTTCGTACATATACAATTTGTCTCCCTCGCACAAAAGTTTCCCTTTTGTGCCAGAAACTTCAAACCTATTCGTCCCTGGTGCTTCACCAGTTGACGTAATAAATATGCCTGTTGCACCGTTTTCGTATTCTAAATACACCGTCACATCGTCTTCAACTTCAATGTCGTGCCATTTACCATAATGACAAATCGCCCTAACTTTTTTAGGCATCTCTCCTAAAACCCACTGCAATAGGTCTATTTGGTGCGGACATTGATTTATCAATACTCCGCCGCCTTCACCTGCCCACGTTGCACGCCAACTTCCACCATTGTAATACGCTTGCGTTCTAAACCAATCGGTTATAATCCAAGTAACACGTTGTAGTTCTCCAATCCCTCCACTTGCTATAATTTCACGCATTTTTCTGTATAAGCAATTGGTGCGCTGATTAAATAAAACTGCAAAATGCGCATTGCTGGTTTTTGCAACAGCATTCATTTCTTCCACTTGTTTAGTATATACTCCCGCAGGTTTATCGCAAATTACGTTTATATCACGCTTCAAACACTCTATAACTATTTCGGGATGTAGATAATGTGGCGTTTCAACCAAAACTGCGTCGCATAGTCCACTATCCAACATATCTATATAATTGCGAAAATATTTAAAATTGTTATTCGGTAATCTTTCTTGCAAAATTTCCCACTTCTTTGGATTGTTGTCACTTACCGCAACAACTTCTCCGTTTGCAATTTTACCTTCATTAAACAAATGCACTATGTAATGCGTACCTTGATTTCCTAAACCGACAACACCAAACTTAATTTTCTTCATTTCTTTTTCCATTCTATAATTTATATTTTTTATATAACAATAATTTTTCGTTAATCGCTTCTACATACAATTTGTTTAATTTATATCTCATTCACAAAACATTAATATTGAAATAAAAAAACATTAAAATATCGTACTTTTATTGTACGACAGCAACACAAATTTAGTCAATGCCAATATTACATAGAAGCCTACCAAAAATTATGTACTTTTATCCACCATATTCAACTAACTTTCAAAATTTAACTGCATAGTTAATCTAAAAACCATCATCTATTGTCTCGTTGGCATATTTTTTTAGCGCACGTCTAAATGTATTCATTGAAATATAGCCACAATGCTCTGCAATGCGCCATAACGGCATTTTCCCATTTTCTGTTTGCATCATAGTTAATGCTTTTTTAATTCTGCAACGATTAAGATATTCTCTTAACCCCATTTTTATATGTGCGTTAAATAAGTTGGAGAAATAATTTTTGGAATATCCAAACTTTTTTGATAAATAATCCAAATTCAATTCCTCATTAAAATGTTCTTCAATATATTTTAAGATTTCAGCAATAAACGATTCTTGTTGCGACGGATATTCAGACTTTACCAAATCATAATATTGCATAATCGTGCCAACTAATCTATAAACAAAACCTCGTTTTTTTCTCTGCTCCATATTTAACCACTCTGAGTAGGTTTTCTCTAACATTGGCACAATGTCTGTTTCAAAGTATTTTGCAGGTTGCATAAGTAGTGGAAAAATGTTTCCTTTGCCACAAATACCGTCCACAATCTCCTTTCCCACAACTAAAACGAAATGAGTTGAACTTCCTATCGACTTATATGCGTGTGGGCGGCAAGAATCAACGAAAATAATGGTTCCCGACTTGCAAACGTGTTTTTCCTCTCCCACTTCTATTTGGTAATTGCCGTCTACAATAAACTTAAACTCAACCGCATTGTGCATATGCAACATGATGTTTGAAAAATTTTTGCTTTCGGCTTTGTTTTTTCTAAAATAGATATATCCGCTATCGTCTACGTGTTGCTCATATAAAGGTTTTAACATTCCCCTCTTCTCCTATTAAAACTTTTAACTATTTATCCTTAGGCCGCCAACGATTCTCTAACCGTAATAATTTTTCTGACCATTTTATATAATATTCCCTTTTTTGTTGTTTACTAATCTCCCACCTTGTTTTCACTAAGACTTTTATAATACTCAAAATTCAAAATAACAAAACAAAACTACCAACCAAATTTTTCATCAATCGTCTTTATCTGATTGTTTTTAAGAAAATCATACATTTGATGAACTTTATTCCCGTCGTAGTCTTCATATCTATGACCGTCAAACCCAACACTTACGAATAGTCCTGTTTTTTTTACGATATCCATTTTGCCTTGGTCTTGCATAAAGTCCAAAACATATGAATGTTCCCTATATTTATGGATGCTGTCATAGCTGACATTCATCTCCCAAAAAATACCGTTATCTGACAATTTTTGAAAAAAACTTTCGTATTCATAATTTCGTGAGTCACAATACGCAAACAAATCTGTATGTGCAATTCCGCAAGGAATTCTTAATGCTTTACAAAAACCGAATAAATCTTCTCCAACAATGCTGTTTGAATCATCAATATGCTCAATCAAACAATAATCGTAGCTTTTAATTTCTTCAGGGTCTTGAGTGTCAAAACGAGATAACGTGGCAATTTCTATACCACAAAGTATCTTGATTCTATCCTTGTATTCCTCCGCCAACGAACGAATCTCTTTCAAATATTGCTCTTTTCTTTTTCCTATACCATAATTGTGATCACTAAAACCCAACACGCTTATCCCGTTCACTATTGCCGTGCGAATCACGTTGTGCGGGTCGTCTTCACTACAATGACTGTAATAAGTGTGTGCATGAATATCCGTCACATGTTTGTTTTTATACCAATCAAATGTCGCTATCGTTATATGGTATGCGTTTTCAGGTCTCATTTCAAATATAATGGGTGCGTGCTTTATATCGCCTTCCGACCAACACCTAAAAAACGACGCATAACTTATCAAACGACCATAAATTTCCGTAATCGGCATATGGTTTTCAAATCCATTTTCTTTTTGTGTTACCTGATGAATGTGATAACCAACAATATGCTTCCCAAGCAAAGAAAACCAAGTACTAATTTGATATTTTTGACTAAAAGGCATATTGTTTCTTGCGTGACCGATATCAAAATTTATACCAACTCTATGCTTACACTTAACAGCAAGCGCTTCCATAAATTGTAATGTTTCCTCTGGCGTATACCCAAATCTCCGGCTATCATCAAGAGCATCAGATTTAGTCATATGCATGTTTTCTACTCCGATTACGCAATCGTAATCAATTTTATTTAATCGATCTGCTATGTATGCGCAAATTTTATCTATTGCGAAATTATTGTGCTTTATGATTTTTACTGATACTTGTGGAACGTGCTGCGTAAAACGTTCAGCATTCAACCTCTCCCCAAGTTCTATCAAACGTTCGTATCGCAAGTCTGTAATTACATTTTCCCCATCAAAACCAACATCTGTTAAATGAACAGAAAGGTTTTCACCACCATTGATACGCCACTGTGCTATTAAATCAAAAAGCATGTCTTCTTCTATCTCCAAAACACTTGGACGTAGTTCAAGACATTTAAGTCCTTTCTCTATGGCAAAACGAATATCACTCTCCACCCTATAACATGACACGCCAAAATGCTTATATATATCAAGCGGTACAGGACAAAAATAATAAGCTTTGCGACACTTTTTCGTCTCAGTATCGTAATAAGTAATACAAGGACTTTCACCTATTGCCTTATCCGGATCCATGGCTTGTAAACTTACGCTGTTTTCACTTTCTTCCCATTTGTGGCAATGCCCATAAAAGAGTTTAGTGTGAATATGCTTTTTACGCCAAGTCTCCATTTTTTCACGCGTAAAAGAACTAAGTGAACGAATAGGATGATGCATAAAAACAATATCGTCCACTCCCGCATTATTTAAAATATTTAATTGTTCTTCCGAAATATTTTTATCACTATCATTAATTGCAAAAATTGAAATGTCTTCTATAACAGTTTTACATATTGATGCTTTATTATGCACCATTTCATATTGCTCTGACCTCAAATCAGAATTCCCTGGAATAAAAAGAAAGGGTAAATTTATACTCTGCATTTGTTTAATAAACCAATCATAAACTGATTTATTTCCATCGGCTGTTGCATCTCCTACAAACGCAACGCAGTCAGGTTTTTTCTTATTAATATCATTTATCGCCCAATCCAAAACACGATATTGTAGTGCATTTTGGTCATAGGGTAAATGCAAATCGCACATAAAACATATTTTCATAACCATCTCCTACTTGTAATACGTCGAAAGTAACGATTTTTGTGAGTGTCTTTACATGTGTTTTTTATTTTAAAATATGTTTAAGAGTGCGTCAAGACCAATACTACCTATATATGCGCCAAAAATTACGATTTTTGTTTCGCTCAACATGTCCAGTTTTTTAATAATTTTTATTTCAGAACACTTTCTTATTATGACACAAAATGTTAATTACATACAAAAAAGTTATAATATCACTTAAAAGAGCTTCTTTTCATTAATTATTAAGCAACCACTACAACATTTCCAACCTTGCTCTTTAGGAGCTCTACAAATGCCTAATAATTCACAATGCCAGCATCCATCAGGTAATCCTTTATGCTCTTTAGTCTCTGTACCATACTTAAACCAATAATAAATATTTGTTATGTTTTTTATAATAAACTTCCAATTCTTTTTCATTCCCCACCATAAAAACAAACAGCCACCTAAAACAAAATTGTTTTAAGCGGCTGTTTATGTGCCAAATAAAAAATGCCGCTCTCTTACGAGAACGGCACCGCAGAATATATCTTTCTCGCAAGTCACCACAACTTATTTACTCGTTCATCAGTTAGACTAATGGTTTTGTAAAACGATAAGAGATATAATCCTACCTTAATTATACCCATTAGTCTAATTTATTAAATTGAAAAGCGATATCTCTGAACAAGATTTCAAGTTGTGGTAATCATATTATATCCATTTTAATAATACTTGTCAACAAAAAAGGACTCGGACTACTATTCCGAATCCTTTATCTTTATTTTAGTCGTTAATACTTGAACTTCATATTCATACTGTTCTTGCGTTATCAAATTTCGTTCCAAAAAAAGTTTCAACGTTTCTAATTGTTTTTCTAATAAAAATTTATTATTTATTTTCTTCTCATCCATAGCATTACCCTCTTACACGATAAACATGCTATCACTTTTTTATATCTTTGTCAATAAATTTTGCAAAAAATCGCTAATAAAAAACTAATGAAAAAACCACTTTTGGCAATAGGACGTGTGCTTGTCTTGATACAAGTCGGCGTAGCCTCGCTTCGCCGAGACAAGCACACGCCCTTCCTTTAACCGAACAAAAACCGTTAAAAAGAAAAACAACGACGAGTGGGGATTTGCACGCTAACCCGCTTGTGCAAAACACCCACTTAACGTCGTGTCGTTAGTTTGCTTTTCTCATTTGTTTTATCGTTTCTTTACTAACGGTTCCCATATATGTTCCTTCATCAAAACACTTAAAGTCATCAAAAAGAATTAGTTTCCTGTCGTCCACGCCATAAAAACACGCTATGTCATCGTCCATAATATCCGATATAAAATACTGGTATAGTCCTCTCGAATACACTATTTTTTCACCCGATTTTTCTATGTATTTCATTAAATACGCAAGGGCTTCTCCCATCCTAGTTTTATCTTCTATAGACTCAAAATCATTTCTTCCAAACTTGCTTGCAAAATAGCTATTATTATGCGTTATTTGCCGTCTATGAGTCTTGAAACTGTAGTCATTAACTTCTTCTATTTTCCCCGGCATTGTCCCTTCTGGAATAGAAAAAACACCGTGAAAATGCAAGCGTTTATTTACTGGTGAACGCTCCCACACCCCTATATATACCCAGCCTTTTCTTGTTGTAAATTTAGCTAAACAATCTCTTAATTTCTGCTTAAATTGCTCTTCTTTCAACCTACTTCCATCATAAGTAAACGTACAAAAATAATTAAACTCTTGCATATTAGCTTTTCTTGTTAATCTTATACGTCTTGTTATCAAATTCCTTAATTTTCTTTCTAAGTTAGCGTCTACATAACTAACCAAATCTTCATCTTTCTTAAATAGGTTTTTTATATCTCTTAAACCTGCTATTATTTTTTCTCGCCTTTCCTTTCGTTTAAGCCCTAAACTTGCTTCATACAGTTTTTCAAATTCTGCTTTTCTTGACGTTCTTTTTCACGACCGTATGTTCCATATGACAATTCTGTTATCGAATCTTTCTTTGCTTCTATTTAATAGAGGAACTTTACAGAAAGAAATATCGAACCGAAACCGACTTTTACCAAGCCATAGATGATTACATAGAGTTTTATAACACACGCCGTCCTCATTCGAAGATACAATACAAGACTCCGGAACAAAAAGAACGGGAATATGCGGTGACTTGCGGGATGATTGAACTTGAATAATCGGACTGTGGGGGTTCGAAAGTGATGTTTTGATTTTGGCTTTTCTCAAAACTCACATTTTTCTGTTTTATAGTACGATTAAAAAATAAAAAATGCGACCTAGGAAAGCCGCATAAAATAAGGATTTTATAAAGAAAACACCATTGTCATTCGAACTTTAGGGGTTCGGATTTCAATGGTGTATTCATATGGTTGCGGGGAGGGGATTTGAACCTCCTGACCTTCGGGTTATGAGCCCGACGAGCTACCAAGCTGCTCCACCCCGCGATATGAATTTTGCATTTAGTTTTTTGATGCTTAAATATAATATACCATAAATTCGCTTTTGTCAACCATTATGAGCAAAAAAAATTAAATATTATTAATTTAGGCTTGAATTTTTTTTTATTGTTTGCTACAATTATCTTATGCAAGTTGATTTAAAACAATTCATAAATAATGGTGAAACTGTTGCGGTGGCAACTTCGGGTGGAAGCGACTCTATGGCACTACTTGATTTTATGCTTAAAAAAGCCGAACAATTACATATTTCTGTAATAGCCATTAATATTGAACACGGGATTCGGGGTCAAGAATCAATTAACGATAGTAATTTCGTTAAAGATTACTGTTTTAAACATTCCGTTCCCTTACTTTCATACACGGTTGACAGTCTTAAAAAAGCAAAGGACGATAAACTGTCGGTAGAGCAAGCGGCACGCACTTTGCGTTATCAATGTTTTTTTGACGCCATAAAAAACGGCAAATGCGACAAGGTTGCAACGGCACATCATTTAAGCGATAATTTTGAAAGCGTGCTATTTAATCTTTTCCGTGGAACAGGCTTAAAAGGATTATCGGGCATTGAAGAAAACTTCGACGGCAAGATTATACGCCCCTTTTTAAGCGTTAGTAAAGACCAAATAAATGATTATGTAACCAAAAACTCTATTCCTTACGTTACCGACCAAACCAACTTTGACGACGATTATACCCGCAACCACATTAGGCTTAACGTAATACCGCAAATTAAAAAGGTTTTCCCCGAAGCCGAAAAAAGTGTTTTTAGACTTACTGAAATAATCAAAAGCGAACACGAATTTATGTTGGAGCAAGCGGAAAATGTAATTTCAGTTGACGGCGACGTTGTTAAAATCAGTCTACCGACCCACCCTGCCGTACTTTCTCGTGCAATAATTAGCGCACTGAAATGCCTAGGGGTTAAAAAAGACTGGGAAAAAGTTCATATTGACAGTGTATGCGCTCTAAGCGAGAAGAAAAACGGTGCAAAAGTCAACTTGTTAGACAAAATTATAGCGGTAAAAGAATATGATAAAATCACGCTATACCGCAATCAAAGTTGTAAATCGGTGCAAGCACCTTTTAAAATAGGCATAACAACCCTTGACAAAAAGTCTGTTAGCGTAAGCATCCAACCTTTCCCTATCGACCTTAAAAGCGGACTTTTTGGCGACCTAGCAAAAATCCCCGAAAACGCACAGTTTAGATTTAGAAATAGCGACGACGTTTTTACTAAGTTTGGCGGTGGAACAAAAAATATTAACGATTATTTTACCGACCTTAAAATTCCCGTTAGGTTAAGAGACTTTATCCCCCTTCTTGCAGTAGGCAACAAAGTGCTTGTGATTTTTGGCGTAGCGGTATCAAACTCCATTAAAGTTGACAAAAAAACTGAAACGGTATTGAAATTTGAATAACAAAACCGACCTATTACAAATAGGTCGGTTTTGGTTTTTTAATTATTTTTTTGCGTTGTCAATTCTTTCTTGTGCTTTTTGGGCACGTTCGTTTGCTTGCTCTATTTGAACTTTACGTTGTTCGTTCATCATTTCACGGCGCTTTGACGGGGACATTTTTGCTTCTTCCCACGTTGCCTTGCTTTCAGCTTTTGCTGCTTTGAAGTTTGCCTTGTCTACTTCGTGCTGATTTTTAGCGTCTTCTTTCATATCCCTAAATGCTTTTTTGAAAAAATTCTTAATTCCCATAACTTGTTTCTCCTTGTTTAACTTTATACTCACATTATACTTTTGTTTAGTTTAAATTAATTCAATTTTATGTTTAACGTTTGTAAATAAAAGTTAAAGTTTTGTTAAAATATAAAAATTTTTTTTACTACCCATATTTTGTTGCTTTTTTGAAAAAACAGAGTAAAATATATTGTTGTATTTATACTTGTAGGAGAAAGTTTATGAAAACATTTGAACCAAAACTGTTTACAACACTTAAAGGCTATACGGGCAAAAACGTTGTATCCGACCTTATTGCAGGACTAATTGTTGCGATTATCGCTCTTCCACTATCAATTGCGCTTGCGATTGCTTCGGGCGCTTCGCCTGAAACAGGACTTTACACAGCAATTATTGCAGGGTTTGTTATTTCTATGCTTGGCGGAAGCAAAATAAATATTTCAGGACCAACGGCTGCGTTTGCCACAATCGTTGCGGGAATAATTGCCACGCAAGGAATGGACGGACTTATTATCGCAACCATTATGGCAGGTTTAATGCTTATTATTATGGGGCTTTGCAGAGTTGGTAGTTTAATTAAATTTATTCCGCACACTATTACGGTAGGCTTTACAGGTGGTATTGCCGTTACGCTTGTAATCGGGCAGTTAAAGGACTTTTTAGGTTTAACTTACCCCGCAGGCATTAACGCCATAGAAACACCTAAAAAACTTGCGCTTGTGTTTGAACACATTTCGTCAATCAACTTATGGACGGTTTTAGTAGGCGCAGTTGGGCTTGCAATACTTATTTTTTGGCCCAAGATATCTAAGAAAATTCCCGGTTCTTTAATTGCCGTTTTAATTGGTGCGGCAATCGTTAGCATCTTTTCAATGTCGGTAAACACAATCGGAAAATTATACACTATATCTTCATCATTACCGCAATTTTCTTTCCCAACCCTTGACGGTGGTAAGATTGTTGCACTTATTCCAAGTGCGTTTACCATTGCGCTTCTTGCCGGTATTGAATCGCTTTTATCTTGCGTAGTTTCCGATAAAATGATTAACGATAAACACAATTCTAACACCGAACTTATTGCGCAAGGCGTAGGCAATATTTGTGTTGGGTTCTTTGGTGGAATACCTGCAACGGGCGCTATTGCAAGAACTGCCGCAAACGTTAGAAATGGCGGTCGCTCACCATTGTCGGGCATGACGCACGCAGTTGTTCTTTTGCTCGTTCTTGTAGTGCTAATGCCATACGCAGCACTTATCCCGATGCCTATTATCGCTGCAATTTTATTTATAGTTGCTTACAATATGAGTGAATGGAGAGAGTTCGTTCACATTATCAAGCAGAAAAAGTGGGAAGATATTTTAGTTTTAGTAGTAACGTTCTTACTCACCGTTATATTTGACCTTGTAAAAGCAATAGCAGTAGGTATGGTTATACATTACGTTATTGTTTTGATTAAATACTTAATCGCAAAAAACAAAACTAAAAACGCATAACAGTAAATAAACGTAGCCCCCGACGGAATTTTCCGTCGGTGGCTTTTTTATCTAGCTTATTCTATTGTTACGTTCTTTACGTCG
>JAZNFN010000023.1:0-4490 GCA_045576035.1 Christensenellaceae bacterium | reverse complement strand
GTAAGGGTCTAAAATGTCTTCGCCACCCACGGCTTCTTTTATCGTGTACACGTTGTCAAACGTACTAAGCGCCAACTTATGACTTGCAGTCATACACAAAATTAGGTCGGATTTTTTTATGAGTTCGACCGTGATTTGCTTAGACTTAAACCCGTAGGGTTTATAACCCAAAAGTTTTAACGCTTCAAACGAGTTTTTACTCATCTTTGCGCCGTCCGTTGCACTTAGCCCCGCACTTGAAACCCTTATACCCGTAATCCCTGCGTATTTGAGTTTGTTTTTAAGTATTATCTCTGCCATAGGACTACGGCAGGTGTTGCCCGTACACACGAACAATATGCGTTTATTTTTCATCCGCAAGACTTCCTTAATCTGTTCATTATTCCCAGATATACGCCGTCTTCACTTTCCATTGCAACGGCTATTATTAGGTGTGCTTTCTTTTCGCCCTCTAAAAGTTTATCGTATAAATTCGATGCAATTTCTTCACCGCTTTTACCTAAGTTTAGTACGTTTTTACCGCTAAACTTCTTTGACTGAGCGTCGCTACACATTATATATACGGTTTTGCCCGCTTTACTTTCACTATCATAAAGTTCTATTACTTTATCTGTTTGGTCGGGGTCAAACAATGCCGTTTCACAGTGTGGACGGTAGTGCTTATATTTTACACCAGGCGACTTAACTCTATCACCCTCTTTATGCTCGGCAATCTCACACTTACCACAAACCTTTTCAATCATTTCTTTGGTGATAAGCCCCGCCCTTAGTATTCTTGGAACTTCGCCCGTTACGTCAAGAACCGTGCTTTCAATTCCACCCGTACATTTTCCACCGTCAAGAATAAGCGGTACTTTACCGTTTAAGTCGTCGTAAACGTGTTTTGCTGTAACAGGACTTGTATGCTTTGAAAGGTTTGCACTAGGCGCAACGATAGGTGCATCAACTGCCCTTAAAAGTTTTTGACAACCTTTATGCGACGGAACTCTCACCGCAAGCGTTTCGCCACCGCACACCGCTTCACGACAAACCACACCTTTACTGTTAAACACTAACGTTAGTGGACCTGGCATATATGACTTCATCAAGTCAAAAATGTATGCGTGTTCGATTTTTACAAGTTTATTAATATCGTAATCTTTATGGACGTGCGCTATTAGTGGATTGTCTGACGGTCTACCTTTTACTTCAAAAATTTTCTTTACTGCGTTAGCGTCAGTTCCAACTGCGCCTAAACCGTAAACTGTTTCAGTTGGGATTGCCACCACTTGTCCGTTGAGCAAAAGTTCTTTTGCCTTTTCAACGCTTTCATCCGTTATTTTTATAATTTCCGTTTGCATATTAAAAAAGTTCATCGTCAACCGACTTAACTACGTTTGCACTATCAAAGTCTTCGGGTGGTGGTTCGGGGAAGTCTTCATTTGACGGCGGTAAAGGTTCATATCCGCTTGCTGAAACGTTTTGATTGCTTTGCGGTCTTTCACCATCTTCATCATCGGGTTCGCCCGTTTCTTCATTGAGGTTGATAAACTTAGTGCATTCGCCTTTAAAGTACAACCTTGCCGTATCAGTTTTACCGCTTCTATTCTTTTCCACTATTATCTCTGCAACATTCTTTTTTACTTTACCTTCTGCTATTTCTGTTTCAGTTGCTCCCTTATCAGGACGGTGGATAAACATAACTATATCTGCGTCTTGTTCGATTGCACCCGATTCACGAAGGTCAGAAAGTTGCGGTCTACCTTTTCTTGTTTCTACCGCACGATTTAGTTGCGAAAGAGCTAATACAGGAACTTCCAATTCTTTTGCCAATATTTTCAAACTTCTTGATATTTCACTGATTTCATTCTGTCTACTATCGCTACTTCTAACTCTATCTGGTGTCATAAGACCAATATAGTCTATCATTACAAAATCTAATCCATGTTTTCTTTTAATACGTCTACACTTTGACATTATTTCTCTTGGGCGAATTATAGATGAGTCATCTATAAAAATTTTCGCTTTTGCCAAAAGTTCTTTTGCTCGAAGTAATTTTCTCCATTCTAAACTATCAACTTTTCCTCTTTTGGTATTACCCATAGGAACACCGCTAACAGAACAAAGCATTCTTTCAACTATCTCATCTTTTGTCATTTCCAAAGAGAAAACTGCGCAAGAATAACCATTCAATGCTATATTCTCAACAATATTCATTGCTAACGACGTTTTACCAACTGATGGACGAGCAGCTAATACTATCATAGCTCCCTTTTGAAAACTATTGATAATAGCGTCGATGTTAGCATAACCCGATTTTATACCTTTTAACTTTGATTTATCTTTACATAATTCTTCAATTTTAAAAATTACATCAGGCAAAACTTTTTCTATCTGCACAATTTCACTTGTGTCTGCTTGATTTGAAATATCGTAAACTATTTTTTCCGCATATGCAAGTGCTGTGTTTTTATCCATGCTTGACGTACATTCACTGATAATAGAAGCAGAACCTAAAATAAGTTTTCTCAAAAGGCTGTCACGCGTAACTATATCAAGATAGCGGTGATAGTTTGCGGACGACGGTATTACGTTCGTTAGTTGTGCTATATATTCAATACCTCCCGCCTGTGTAAGCGTTCCAGACTTTTCAAGCACATCGGAAAGTGTTACCATATCTACGGGTTGATTTGCACCTATTATTTCAAGCATTGCGTGAAATATATGCTTGTGTGATTCCGCAAAGAAGTCTTCTTCTTTTAGTAGCGCGCCGATTTCAAGTTGAATTCTTGTATCTAACAATAAGCACCCTAAAAGCGCTTGTTCTGCTTCAAGACTGTGTGGCATATCGCCAATTATTCTATTTTTTGCAGTAGTCTTTGCCATAATTTTCTCCTTTTGTTATAAACTTATAAACTCTTTTAACGTTTGGTCAAACACCTTAAACGCTTTGACAAACGGCTCTTTATCAGTTAAATCTACGCCCGCAATTTTTAATAATTCTACGGGGCTATCGCTACCGCCTGACGATAAAAACTTAAAGTAATCGTCCACGGCAGTTTGACCTTCGTTTAATATTCTATCCGCTATTGCAAGTGCGGAAATTATGCCCGTTGCATATTTATAAACGTAAAACGCTCTGTAAAAATGCGGTATTCTTGCCCATTCGTATTTGATATTGCCTTGGCTTTCCACCGCCTTTCCGTAATACTTTTTGTTTAGCCTTAAATATTCTTCTGAAAGGTTTTCTTTGGTAAGCGGTTCGCCACTTTCTACCATCTTATGTGAATACGCTTCAAACTCCGCAAACTGCGTTTGACGGAAAAGTGTCGTCCTTATCATTTCAAGTAAATACGATAGCAAATATTTTTTTAATTTTTTATCCTTTTCGGTGTTTAACATATAGCGTATAAGCAAAACTTCGTTTACCGTGCTTGCAACTTCTGCAACGAAAATTCTATAATCGGCTTTAAAGTACGGCTGAGTACGGTTTGAAAAATATGAGTGTATGCTATGCCCCATTTCGTGCGCTATCGTAAAAACGTCGTGCGTGGTTTTTTGATAGTTTAGTAAAACGTACGGGTGAGTATCGTAAACGCATACGCTATACGCACCGCTTCTCTTTCCATCAGACTCATAAACGTCAAGCCAACGTTCGTTTTTTGCTTTCAACAAAAGGTCAGTGTACTCTTTGCCAAGCGGTTGAAGTCCTTTTACAACTAAATCGTAAGCGTCTTCGTATTCAAGTTTAAGTTCTGCGCCTTCAACGACGGGAACGTAAACGTCATACATATACATCTTTTTTAAGCCTAAAAGTTTTTTCTTTTCCGCCATATATTTGTGCAAGGACGGAAGTGCTTTTTCAGTACTTTCAATTAGGTTTTCATAAACGTATTTATCAACGTCTTCACCAAACAATGCACGCTCTAACGCTGAGTTAAACTTTCTTGCCTTAGCGTAAAACACGTCCTTTTTAACGTTGCCGTAATAGGTTGAAGAAATAGTATTTATGAGTGAAACGTACGCTCCATAATATTTGTTAAAGGTCTTTTTTCTAAGCGCCCTATCTTCACCGTGCATAATAACACCGTAAGTTCCGTGGCTTAACGGAATACGCTCTTTGCCGTGCTTAACTTCGCCAAGTGGAAGGTCTGCGTTATCAATCTTAGTAAATATCTCTCTAAAAGAACCAAAAGCCTCTGCACTTTGAGCAAGAAGTTTTTCTTCGTTTTCACTTAAAACGTGTTCTTTTTCTTTTAATACGCCTTTCAAAAAATAGTCGTATTCGCTAAATTTAGGATTTTCTATATAACTATTTAGTACGCTTTGGTCAAGCGACGTTAGTTCAGGCATTATAGACGCCGTGTTTGCGCCAAGCGTTGCACCAAGTGCAGTTATCTTTGAAGTGAGCGAGTCGTAAAGAGCGTCCTTAGTATTTTCGTCGTGCTTCATCATAGCGTAAACTGACAGTTTTTCCAATTTTCTGCCCAAAACTTCTTGCGCTTTCATAC
>JAZNFN010000022.1:0-18540 GCA_045576035.1 Christensenellaceae bacterium | reverse complement strand
TGTGAGATTATTTCGGGCTTTTGTCCATTGAACGAGAACAGACAAGACGAGGATGCACTGACTAAAATTCACGGCGGTGCTTCTGCAATCGGATTTATGACATTAATTGCTGTACCGTTGCTCTTGGCAATAATGCAGTTTCAAGCGGGAGATATAATTATGGGAATGATCTCGCTTGTTAGCTTTATTGCAACGTTCTTGTTCTTCTGCTTCTTCATTATGGGGGAGAAAGAAAAATTCGCAAATACTGTTTTGAGATACGGCGGTCTTTGGCAAAGACTCGTATTAGTGAGCTGCTATGTGCCATTAGCTATTTGGTGTGTTACAAAATGACAAATTCCAATTTGTCTAGTTGATATATTTTGTGGAAAATTCTCAAAAGTATAGCCCACTATACTTTGCAAGCAAAATTGTGTGTTTCGCAAAGCAAAAAGAAAAGGATAGCAAAAAATTTTGCTATCCTTTATAGTCCCTAAAAAATCCCTAATGGCAACTGCCATATTTGAGTCCGTTTTTTTGTTTATCTATGCTTGTTCTAAAAGCATTTTATCAGCGACAAGTGCTATAAACTCGCCGTTCGTCGGTTTTTCTGCGCCGATATACGCGCGCACGCCTAATATATTATTGATATTGTCAATCCTTCCCCTATTCCAAGCAACTTCTATTGCGTGGCGAATAGCACGCTCAACTTTACTTGCACTTGTTTGATATTTTTCACCGATAGACGGATATAGTTTTTTGGTGATGTTGTTAATAATTTCAGGGTCATTAACTGCCATCTTTACACCTTCACGCAAGAACGCATAGCCCTTAATATGCGGTGGAATACCTACGTTAATAAAAATCTTACTAATCTTTTCTTCAAGCGATACACGATGAAAGCCTTCTGCAACTTCCCGACCGACAACTTCGGGTTTTTCTTCAAGTTCAAACATTCTTTCTTTAAGTACGGAAAAGTTGATAGGCTTTGCCATAAAATAATCCGCACCCGTCGCAATCGCCTTGCTTACAGCACTTTCACTAGTAAGCGCTGAAACCACTATTATTTTAACGGGAAGCTTCATCGCCCTTACTTTTGAAATCACACTAATTCCGTCGTAACCAGACAAAACCAAATCAGTCAACAAAAAGCGTGGCTTTTTGTCATTGACCATAGCGATTGCATTAATCCCGTCCGTTTCAGCACCGACCACTTCAAAACTTTCATCTTCGGTAAAGAATTTTGTAAGTTTGTCAACTGCTTCTTTCGTATCTTGTAATAAAAATACCGTTTTTCTTTGCATATACAACTCCTTTGCTTTTTCTTTAATTACATTGTACAGCATTTCTTGTCAAAAAACAAGCATATTTAACTAATTTTGTAAAATATTTGTCGAATTTTAGCCAAAATTATTTTAATTAGTATTTTTCTTGCTGTTTTCGACATTTTTTGACAAGAAAAATATTTTTGTACAAAAATATTGCAAGTTTAAAAGTGTTTTTAGCACATATAAAAATCCCCCGCCGATATGGCGAGGGATTTGTTATGATTTCATTATTTGTTATTTTGCTTCAAAAAACTTTTCTGCTAATTGATAGTAATATTTAAGGTTATCATTAATATATCCGTCAACAATTCCCCTATCTTCCGAAGCCTTGAATTCTTCAATTTTATCTTTCATTTGTTCGTAAGCAGTTTTAAAGTTTTCAGGGATATTGTCTGCGGTATGGTCCTTTGTGTTGTAATTTTCTATACCTTTGAGTTTATTATATTCATTTGCAATTTCAATCGCTTTAACATAATCGTTAAGTGTTTCAATAGAAGTTTCGTTCACAAGGTCTTTAACTTCCTGGTCGGTAATTGCATCGTAAAGTGCTTTTACTTTGTCAACCGATTCAACCACAAGTTTGCCGTCCTTTTCTTCAAAATCAAGCGTGCTGTCAACAAGTTCGTTTGAAAGATTGTCTATCATCGTCGTAACGTATTTTGCTTGGTCGGCCTTTGTCTTTTGACCTAAGAACGCAATTTTTTCAGGATTGATATAGAATAAATCGTTTACGCCATCATCATCGGTGTCTTCTGCAATAATCCCACCATTGTCAACAGTCTTGTTGTTTACGTCAACGTATTTAACGTAAGAATTGCCAAGAGCAGAGTTGTCAAGATAGAACAAGTATTTTGCTTCACCAACAGTTATTACTTGGGGTTTATACCAAGCAGAAGCAACTGTGTCTTCTGATATGCGAATTTCGTTTACAACCTTATCCTTTTCGCCAGCCTGAACGTCTTTAAGTTCCACTTTTGCGATTTTGGTTGAAGAGTTTAAATAATAAAGTTCGTTTCCATCAACAAACAACATCGTGCTTATGCTATCTGATTTAGCAACAGGATTTTTGATTTGGTTGTCCGCTTTTATCAACGTTGTTTTATACACCACACCACTCTCTAAAACGTAAACGCTTTCAAGTGTTTCAATTATAGCAGAATCGGTAACGTAAGCGTCGTTTTTAATAGCAGTTGCAACTTTCTTTTCCAAAAGGTCAGTTAAGGTTATACCATAAGTTTTGGTAGCACCGTTTTCATTTGCAGTATAGAAAACGTAGCCGTTTTTAATCAACTTAAACGAATAGGTTGCATCGTCAAGTGCATCTTCTTTGTTTTGAATACCGTCAAGAACAAGTTCGCCACTTTCAGCACCAACCTTATAAGCATAAAGTTGATTGTAGGTTGCAGTTTGTCTAACGTAATCTTTCTTTTCAGCCTTTACCTCGTCATACGCTTCGGTATAAACGGTTGTCGTGTAAAGAACGACTGCACTATTCTTATAACCGTCTTCAACAAACTTGTACGATGCAAGAGAGAGCGTTTCAGCCTTAGTGTCAGTCTTAATTATTTCTTTCGCTTCTTTGGTTGAAGTATTGTAACTGATAAGCGCAGAATCATCACTGTTGTAATAAACGATATAAACTGCATTTTCACCTTTAACTATTCTGTATTCGGTTGAGTGTGCGCCCACGGTAAAGAAAACGTCCGTTTGTCCACTTCCGTCAAGCTTAGTTCTCATAAAGGTCATTTCAGTTGTTGCAACTTCGCCAGAAGAGTTCTTTTCTGTGTTGGGCGTTCCGTAATAAACGTATCCACCGTCAATAAACAATCCTGCTTTGTAGTCGGTTGCAGAAAAGATTTTAGGAACGACTATTTCAGTTTCGGGGTTAGCCGTATTTAGCGTGTCCTTTTTAACAGCCATTAAAGAGCCTTTAACGGGAACGCCGAACGCATTGTCGTCAGCAACCGAAGTTGAACCGTTGATATAGTAAAGGTATTTTTCGGTTTCGGCAATAAAGCCAGAAGAAGAAATAACGTTTCCACCGTCTTTAAGTTGCCCTGCTTGCCAACCAGAAGCACCACCGCAAGCGATAAGCCCCGAACAAAGCATACATAGCGCAAGAGCGCCACCAATAATTTTTGTTAATAGTTTTTTCATAAATTCTCCACTTTTATTCGGTAAACTTTTAAGCGCTCACCGAATATAATTAGTTATATATACGCTATTATATTATATACTATTAAGTAAAGTTTTGCAATGATTTTTTTAAGGTTTTTTGTTTTTTCGGGGGTAATAAAATGGATAAATTCGGCATTTTTAAACTTTTAAATTCTTTTTTTCAACTAAACGGACAACAAAAGGAGCAAAACACACCCGAATCTAAACAAAGCGGAACTTCCATTAGCGATATTTTATCCGCATTAAATAGTGGTTTTTCTTCGTTGAAAAACACGTCTTCTCCCACACCACCGAACAATGCAGAAAATCAAACTGCCAAAACAAACATTAAGCAAACCAACAACAATTCTCACCCACCACTGCAAGCGTCTATGCTTTCAGTAATGAACAGCCACGACGATTTTATAAAACGAGTTAAGCAAAAACATAAGGTTTAATCACCAAAACAAACAACAAAAAGCCCAAAGGCAAATACCTTTGGGCTTGTTTTGCAAATCTTTTTCTGAAAAAGAGAAATTATCTCTTTGAGAATTGCGGTGCACGACGTGCTTTCTTTAAACCGTACTTCTTTCTTTCTTTCATTCTTGAATCTCTGGTTAAGAAGCCAGCCTTTTTAAGCGCTGCCCTTGTTTCAGGTTCAGCCTGTAAAAGTGCACGAGCAATGCCGTGACGAATCGCACCAGCTTGACCGGTGTAACCACCACCGCAAACGTTTACAGCAACGTCATACTTTGCAACTGCATCAACAAGAACTAACGGTTGACGAACGATGAACTTCAAGGTGTCAAGACAAAGATATTCGTCAATGCTCTTGCCGTTAATGGTGATAGTACCGTCACCAGCGGGAATAAGACGAACACGAGCGATAGCTTTCTTTCTTCTGCCCGTACCCCAATATTGAACTTTCTTTTTACTTGTAGCTTTTGCCATAATTACACCTCATTAAACCAATTTAAGCACTTCGGGCTTTTGAGCCTGATGATTGTGTTCTGCACCACGGTAAACTTTGAGTTTGGTGAGCATCGAACGGCCTAAACTGTTCTTGGGAAGCATGCCTTTAACAGCTTCATAAACAGCAACGTCTGCTTTGTTTGCCATAAGGGTTTTGTATTGGATAGATTTAAGTCCACCAATGTGACCCGTATGATATCTGTAATATTTCTTTTCAAGTTTCTTACCCGTTAAAACTACTTTGTCGCAGTTTACGATAATAACGAAATCACCCGTGTCAACGTTAGGTGTAAAGGTCGGTTTGTTTTTGCCACGAAGAACTGCTGCTACTTTTGAAGCAAGTCTACCAAGAACAACGCCTTCGGCATCAACAACATACCACTTTCTGACCACGTTATCGGCGTGAGCCATATAAGTTTTCATGAGTATTTTCTCCTTAATATTTAATGTAATGGTTTTTCAAGGACTGTCCGACGCTCATTTTACACGATTATTAAGCGCTGACGGGAGGGCTAATCCCGAAAAAAACGAACTTTTCCTTATAAACGCCTAAATATATTAACTTTTTTTTGATTTTAAGTCAAGCGTTTTTTAGGGGTTTTAAGCGTTTTTTGTATTGTTTTTTATTCTTTTTAAATGTTTTAAAACTCAACCACAACATATTGTGGTTTTTGTTTTAAAAAAACGCAATCACCCTTTAATACTCTACGCTTGTTAGGCATAAGCCTTTTGGGGAGAGCGTTTTTATTGATTGTGGTCTTTTACCCGTTGTTAGCATTTTTTGAACGTCGGCTTTGTCTATTTCGTTTTTGCTGACACCTATCAGTGTGCCGACAATTATTCTAACCATATTATATAAAAAACCGTTGCCTGTTACTAAGATTTTTATTTCACCGTTTACGTTTTCTATATTAATATTGTATATTGTTCTAACCGTTGTTTTTGCCCCACTACCCGAAGCGCAGAACGCCTTAAAATCGTGTTCACCAACTAGTAGTTTAGCGACTTCTTTCATTTTTTCAATATTTATATTTTCATCAACCCTTACGGCGTAACGCTCTCTTAGCGGATTTTCCACTTCTGACATATAAAGCGAATAGGTATAAGTTTTTTTCTTTGCGTTGTTGCAAGCGTGAAAGTCGTCGTCTGCAAGTTCACTTTTTATAACTTTAATATCTTCGGGCAAACGTGCGTTTAACGCTTTATAAAATTTTTCGGGCGGAATTGAACTTTTAGTTTCAAAGTGCGCAACTTGACCTTGTGCGTGAACGCCTGCGTCCGTTCTGCCACTGCCCGTTATTCTTGTGCGTTCGCCCGTGGCTAAAAACAAAGCGTCTTCAAGCACTTGTTGAACGGTTATTCCGTTTGGTTGGACTTGCCAACCGCAGTAGTTTGTTCCATCGTAACTGACGGTCAGTTTTATCTTCATACAACCACCGCCAAAAAGCCTGTGATATTTAGAAATACTACGCCCGTGATAAGCCCTGCAATGACAACCGTGCCGATAAGGTCACGCCAAGTAAGTTTTAATTTTTTATACTTGGTTCTATTTTTACTGCCCGAATAACAGCGTGCGTCCATAGCGTCGGCAAGTTCGTCTGCACGGCGGAACGAACTTATTAGTAATGGTATAAGCACGGGGATAAGCGCCTTGGCTTTTTTGAAAATATTACCGCTTTCAAAGTCAGCGCCCCTTGCTTTTTGCGCCTTTATAATTCTATCCGTTTCGTCAAGAAGCGTTGGAATAAAACGCAAAGCAATACTCATTATAAGTGCAAACGCATGCACGGGGAATTTAATCAGTTTTAACGGTGCCATAAGGCTTTCTATGCCGTCGGCAAGTTCAACGGGTGAAGTGGTAAGCGTTAAAAGGCTTGCGCCCAAAACGATTAAAGTTATGCGTGCAATGATAAAGCCTGCGTTAAGTAATCCTAAGTCGGTTATTCTTATAAACGCAAGTTCAACGACCACTTTGCCGTCAGCGTTAAAAAACAACTGCAATATTGCAGAGAGTATTATAAAGAACAGTATACCCTTTATGCTTCTAAAAACCTTAAAGAAAGGTACCTTTGCAAATATGGTAGTTAGCACGACGAATATTAAGCACGCCAAAAAGCCCATAAACTGAAAGGACTGAACTAAGAACACCGCAACTATATATGCGATTACCGCCAAGATTTTAACCCTTGCGTCCATATTATGAACGAACGATTTAGTTGGATAATACTGCCCAAAGGAAACGTCTTTCATTACGCACCCCCTTTAAGCGTTTTTGTTACGGCTTCAATAAATCCGTCCACGGTTAAATCGCTGTCAACTTCAACGCCAACACTTTTAAGTTTTTGAGTTAAGTGTGCGGTTAATGGAAGTTCTAAGCCAAGCGCTTCAATCTGCTTATAAGATGAAAAAACTTCTTTTGGCGCACCGACCGAAACTATTTTTCCGTGCGAAAAAATCGCACAACGTGTGCAATATTCGCTGACAATGTTCATATCGTGCGACACTAAAATTACCGTTTTAACAAAACTTTTGTGTAGTTTTTGTAAAAGCGCTAAGAACTCTTTTTTACCAACGGGGTCAAGTCCTGCGGCAGGCTCGTCCAAAACCAAAACTTCGGGTTTTGTTACGATAACGCCTGCTATTGCAACCCTACGTTTTTGACCGCCAGAGAGTTCAAACGGCGATTTTTCTTTTACTTTATTATAGTTTAGTCCAACCGTTTCAAGCGCTTCTTTAACACGAACTTCAATTTGTTCGTCAGTTAAATCGGGCGCAAAGTTTTTTAAGCCGAAAGCAACGTCTTCAAACACTGTTTCTGCAAAAAGTTGATATTCGGGATATTGAAAAACCATACCGATTTTTGAACGTAACGCCTTAAAATCGCATTTTTTATCGCTTAGGTCAAAGTCGCCAACCGTAACCGTTCCCTTGTCCTTACCCACTTTAATAAGTCCGTTAAGGTGCTGAACGAACGTGGTTTTGCCACTGCCTGTCTGACCGATTATACCGAAAAACTCACCTTCTTCAATGGTTAGGCTTACTCGGTCAAGCGCCTTGACCGAAAGCGCTTTTGAACCTTCACTGTAAACGTAGGTTAAATCTTTTGTTTCAATGCGCATAATTCCTCCGCAAGCCTATTTGCGTCAAATATGCCGTCGGGCAAATTAACGCCGTTTTCTTTTAGTTTAATGGCAACTTCTGTGGCAAGCGGAAGTTCTAAGCCAAACTGTCTTATCTTGTCTTTTTGCTCAAATATTTGTTGGGGGGTACCCGATAGGGCAATTTCACCGTCGTTAATAACGTACACTTTATCAGCACAAACAACTTCGTCCATATAATGCGTTATGGTAATTACCGTAACGTTTTGCTCTTTATTTAATTTTTCCACCACTTTAAGCACTTCTTTTCTGCCTTGCGGGTCAAGCATTGCAGTAGATTCGTCAAGCACTAAAACGTCGGGCATAAGCGCAAGAACGCCTGCGATTGCTATCCTTTGTTTTTGTCCGCCCGAAAGCCTTGTAGGCGATGAGTGGCGGAACTTTTCCATACCCACGGCTTTTAGCGCAAAGTCAATTCTTGTACCTATTTCTTGACGTGGAACGCCCAAATTTTCCGGACCGAAAGCAACGTCGTCTTCCACGATAGAAGCAACTAACTGATTGTCGGGGTTTTGAAAAACCACGCCCACACGCTTTCTTATTTCAAAAAGATTTTTTTTGTCGTGCGAACTAAACCCGTCGACAGTAATAGTGCCACTGTCGGGTTTAATAAGCCCGTTAAAAAGTTTAGCAAGCGTGCTTTTACCGCTTCCGTTATGCCCGATAATAGCAACGTATTCGCCCTTTTCGACAGAAAGTGTAACGTTTTTTACCGCATCGGTTTGTTTGTCGTAAGAAAAACTTACGTTTTGTGCTGTAAGTAGTGCCATTTGCGCTCCAAGTTAAAATTTATAAACAGCATTATTTTACCACATTGAAATTTTTTTTACAAGCGTTATCACGCCTTTAACTCAGCAGAAATATTAAAGTTGAAAATAATTTAAAATTTTTTCCGTTTAGCGTTGACTATTTTTTGTCAAGAATGTATAATAAGATAGTTAAAATAATTATTTAATAATCTAATATACGGAGGATTTAATAAAATGAAAAAGATGACAATTGACGGTAATACCGCCGCCAGTCACGTTGCCTACGCTTTCAGTGAAGTAGCGGCTATCTACCCGATAACCCCGTCTTCACCCATGGCGGAAGTCGCTGACGAATGGTCTGCTAACGGCAGAGTTAATATGTTCGGTCAAAAACTTCGCCTTGCTGAAATGCAGTCGGAAGCAGGCGCAGCAGGTGCCGTTCACGGTTCTTTAACCGCCGGCGCACTCACAACAACTTACACCGCAAGCCAAGGACTTCTCTTGATGATTCCTAATATGTACAAAATTGCGGGCGAACTTCTCCCCACAGTTTTCCACGTTAGTGCAAGGGCGCTTGCCGCTCATTCACTCAACATCTTCGGCGACCACGCTGACGTTATGGCTTGCCGTCAAACAGGCTTTGCTATGATTGCTAGTAACTCTGTTCAAGAAGTTATGGACTTAGCGCTTGTTTCACACCTTTCTACCTTAAAGACCAAAGTTCCTTTCCTTCACTTCTTCGATGGTTTTAGAACTAGTCACGAAGTTTCTAAAATCGACGTTATCGATTATGAAGAAATGAAAGAACTTGTGGATATGAAAGACATTGAAGATTTCCGTGCTCGTGCACTTAACCCTGAACACCCCGTTCAAAAGGGTACTGCACAAAACAGCGACATCTACTTCCAAAACAGAGAAACGGCTAACAAGTATTACCTTGCTACCCCCGCTATCGTTCAGGAAATGATGGACAAGGTTAATAAACTCACGGGCAGAAATTATCACTTGTTCGATTATGTTGGCGCACCCGATGCTGAAAACGTTGTCGTTATGATGGGTAGCGGTGCTGATGCCGTAGAAGAAACCATCAATAAGATGAACGCAGAAGGACACAAGGTTGGTCTTTTGAAAGTTAGACTTTACCGTCCGTTTGCAATCGAATACTTTATTGATGCTCTTCCCAAAACCGTTAAAAAACTTGCTGTTCTTGACAGAACCAAAGAAGCTGGCTCACTCGGTGAACCTTTATATCTTGACGTTTGCTCTGCTTTACTTGAAAAGGGCATGACCGACATTAAGGTTGTTGGTGGTAGATACGGCTTAGGTAGCAAAGAATTCAACCCGTCTATGATTTATTCTGTTTACAAGAACTTAGAACAAGCTGAACCTAAGAACCACTTTACCGTTGGTATTTACGACGACTTAACCAACTCTTCGCTCGACTTCTCAGAAAAATACGACGCTGCACCCGCAGGTACGATTTCTTGTAAGTTCTGGGGTCTTGGCTCTGACGGTACGGTTGGCGCAAACAAGAACTCTATTAAGATTATCGGCGACCATACCGATAAATACGTTCAGGGTTACTTCTTCTACGACTCTAAAAAGTCAGGTGGTATCACCGTTTCACACCTCCGCTTCGGTGACACGCCCATTCAGTCGGCATATTTAATCGACGCTGCTGACTTCGTACAATGCTCTAACCCCTCTTACATTACCCGTTACAATATGACGGGCGACATCAAGGAAAACGGTACTTTCCTTTTCAACACGTCTGCTAAGAGCGTTGCTGAACTTGAAGACGTTCTCCCCGCATCAGTTAAGAGAGATATTGCTAATAAAAACATTAATCTTTACGTTATAGACGCAATTAAGATTGCCGCTGAACTTGGTCTTCGTGGAAGAACAAACACCATTTTGCAATCGGCATTCTTCAAGGTTGCTAACATTATCCCCTACGACCAAGCCGTTGACTATATGAAGAAAATGGCATACAAGTCGTTCGCAAAGAAAGGCGACGCTGTCGTTCAAATGAACTACAACGCTATCGATTCTGCTAGTGCAAACCTTATTAAGATTGACGTTCCTGCTTGTTGGAAAGACGCAACCACAGGCGCTCCTATGGCTGACGTTGCTGACAACAAATACTTTAAAGATATCGTTCATCCTATACTTGTTCTTGAAGGCGACAAACTTCCGTCGTCTGCATTCAACGCTGACGGTTCTGTTCCAACAGGTACTACCAAGTATGAAAAACGTGGCGTTGCTGTAAACGTTCCTAAGTGGGATGCTGAAAAATGTATTCAATGTAACCAATGTGCGTTCGTTTGTCCGCACGCTTGTATTAGACCTGCTCTCGTTAAGAAAGGCACGGATAAGCCCGTTTCTTTTGTAACCAAAGATATGGTTGGTAACAAAGATTACGAATACAGAATGCAAGTTTCTCCGTTAGACTGTATGGGTTGCGGTGTTTGTGCTGATATCTGTATCGCAAAAGAAAAAGCACTCACTATGGTTCCGTTCGGTTCTATCGTTGAAGAAGAAAAAGTCAACTACGAATTTAGTGAAAACTTACCCGAAGTAAACGTTTCTGCTTGCCCCGGTTGCAAACCCAATACAGTTAAAGGCAGTCAATTCAACAAACCGCTCTTTGAGTTCTCAGGCGCTTGCGCAGGCTGTGGTGAAACACCTTACGTTAAAGTTATCACTCAACTTTTCGGCGACAGAATGATTGTTGCAAACGCTACGGGTTGTTCGTCAATCTACGGTGGTTCTGCTCCTACCTGTCCTTACACAACCAACAAACAAGGCAAAGGTCCTGCTTGGGCAAACAGCTTGTTTGAAGACAACGCTGAATTTGGTTAGGGTATGAACCTTGCTATGAAAGCACGTCGTGTTAAGATTGAAGAAGATATGCTTGCCGCTATGGATAAAGTAAACGCTGACACTAAGGCTGCATTTGAACTTTGGATTAACGACAAAGAAGATGCTGAAAAATCTAAGGTTGCAGCAGAGGCTGTTAAAACTGCTATCGCAAACGAAAGCGCTGACGGTCTTGATTACGTTAAGGGCAACCTTGACTGCTTAGTTAAACCGTCTATCTGGATTTTCGGTGGCGACGGCTGGGCTTACGACATCGGTTACGGTGGTCTTGACCACGTTTTAGCTAGCGGTGAAAACGTTAACGTTTTAGTTCTTGATACCGAAGTTTACTCTAACACCGGTGGACAAGCAAGTAAGTCAACTCCGACAGGTTCTGTTGCTAAGTTCGCTGCTGCTGGTAAACGTGTTAAGAAAAAAGACCTTGGTATGATGGCTATGAGTTACGGTTACGTTTACGTTGCTCAATGCTCAATGGGTTCTAATAAGCAACAACTTATGAACGCTCTCGTTGAAGCAGAAAAGTACGACGGACCTTCACTCATCATCTGCTATGCACCTTGTATCAACCACGGTATTAATATGATGAAGTCGCAAGAAGAAGAAAAGAAAGCTGTTGATTGCGGTTATTGGCAACTTTACCGTTACAACCCCGAACTTATTGACGAAGGCAAGAATCCGTTCACGCTTGACTCAAAAGAACCTACGGGCGACTACAAGGCGTTCTTGCTTGGTGAAACTAGATACGCTTCACTTATGAAAGCACGTCCCGAACTTGCTGAACAACTCTTTGAAAAGACTGAACAAGACAGCAAGGTTAGACTTGAAACTTACAAAAATCTTGCTAAGAAAGACTAATTGTTAAGTTTTTAGTTATTAAATATTAAACGGCACTCTTATTTTGAGTGCCGTTTTTTGTTGTTGACTTTTTTTGTGCTTTATAATACAATATATATATTATTACGTTTTGGTAAAATATGAAAGGTACTGTAAAGAAGAAAAAAATGAAACCGCTTGTTAAACTCGGTGTGATTTTAGCAAGCATCGTGTTGTTTTTTGGCATAATTTTGGGCGGTGCGATAGGCTATTTTAGACTGTCTGTCAACTCTTACTATTTAGCAAGCCAAACAGCGTTTTTAATCCCAGGGCTTAACGACGGATATATCCCGCAAGGTTTATGCTATGACGATAAAAGTCAAACTTTTATTTTATCGGGATATAAAAACAACCACTCTCCGTCGCCCGTTTATCTTGTTAAAAACGGTGAACTTGTTAAATCAGTTACCCTTTTAACGCCCGATAAAAAAGATTACACGGGGCACGGTGGCGGAATTGACGTAGGTGGTGATTTCATTTACCTTGCAGGCGGTAGCGACTGCTGTATTTACGTTTATTCTTACGCTGATTTGATGAGCGCAAAAAATGGCGATAAACTAAACTGTCTTGGCAAAATACCGCTATTAGTTAGTGAAACTGATTATTTAGGCAACGCTTTCGTTACGGTTGTTGGCGATAGACTTATAACGGGTGAATTTTATAGGGACGGAAATTATCCAACGTTAGACACTCATAAAATTACCACATCGGCAGGCGACTATAATCAAGCGCTTGCCCTTGAATATAAACTTGACGCAAGTAAAGAGTTTGGCATTGATTTAACGCCCGTAAAAGCGTACTCTATGCCCGACTTAGTGCAAGGGTTTACCATACACGATGGAAAAATTTACCTTTCAACATCGTGGGGATTATCCTTTTCTAATATTTACGAATACGACCAAAGTAAACTTACTAAGGAAAAGAATATAACCGTTTTAGGTTCGACCGTTCCCCTTTACGCCTTGGACAGCGCAAGCCTTACAGCGTCTTATAAAATTGCACCTATGAGCGAAGAAATCGTGTTTGTTGATAATCTTTTATACGTCAACTGTGAATCGGCTTCAAGTAAGTACATATTCGGCAAGTTCACAGGCGGACAATATCTATACAAAACCGACCTTTCTAAAATGAAATAACTTAAAGGCACAATCAAAATTGTGCCTTTTTTCTATCCTATTATTTTACACTTGACGTTCTTAGAAATAAAATAACTTTTTATCTCTTTCATCTTTTGTTTGTCGGGCGACCATTCTTTTTCTGCTAAATATTTTTTGTTTAACCCTATATATTTGCCTTGACCTAAGTCGTGATGTGCAAAAATCTCAACACGCTTACAGTTTTTTAAGTCATTATATATTTTTATAACGTTGTCGTAATGCTCTTTGTTATCGTTTATTCCCTGAACGACAATGCACCGAAGTATAGTTTTGATGTTGGCTTTGTCTATATTAAATAGATTTTTTATAATTTTATCCGTTTTTACGCCCGTGTACTTTTCGTGCCTA
This sequence comes from Christensenellaceae bacterium, assembly GCA_045576035.1. Lineage (GTDB taxonomy): Bacteria > Bacillota > Clostridia > Christensenellales > Borkfalkiaceae > UBA1259. Next base: position 4,939 of record JAZNFN010000022.1, on the reverse strand, counting down.
TACTCATCGGTATCTTTTATATCAAAAAGACACAAATCAACCTTGCCTTTTAAGTCTTGTATTAAGTTTTCATCAAAATAGCCACAAGTTTGAATTGCTACGTTTAGTTTTTCTTTTTTAGCACAGTTAATAAGGTCAATCGCATTTTTCCCGTGGAATAACGGCTCGCCACCCGACAATGTTATGCCACCCGTTTTGCCGTAAAACGCCTTGTCTTTTTTAACAGTTTCTATAATCTGTTCAATGCTCATTTTATTAGAACACTTTTCAATAGCACCCGTTAAACAAACTTCTGAACAATCCATACACTCATTGCACTTACTTCTATCAAAAACCTTTTTGTTATTAATTATACTATGTGCGCCCGTTTTGCAAACTTTTTCGCACGCCCCACACGCAACACATAAGGTCGGTGTATAAAAGAACTCTTCTTTTACCGACTGCGTTTCGGGGTTATGACACCACAAGCATTTAAGTGGACAACCTTTAAAAAACACCGTCGTTCTTATCCCAGGTCCGTCGTGTACACTGAATCTTTGAATTTTTGCTACGGGCAGAATCGTTTTATCCATTGTGTTCAGTCCTTTGAATTATCATATCTTGCCACTCTTTCGTTAGCGTTATAAATCTTGCGTTCCAACCCGACACCCTAACGGACAACGTTTTAAAGTCCTTGGGATTTTGTTGTGCTTTTTTTAAAGTTTTAGCGTCAACAACGTCTATTTGAACAAAATATCCACCAAGTATAACGAACGCTTTTATAAGTTGTTTTAGTGCATTAAGTCCTATCTCCCCATCAAGCGTGTTGGGTGAAAGTTTTAAGTCAAGCGCAGTACCCGTAACCATCTTTTTTAAATCTGCTTTGCAGTACGATTTTATTACGGCAGTCGCACTCTCCGTATCCGTGCCTGGCGTGGGCGAAGAGTTACTTGATAAAATTTTGCCTTGCTTTTCGCCAAACGGTGCGCTCAGCCTATTTTTAGCCCAGTCAATCTCTCTGCCGAAAGTCGATATCCCCGCAGGAAACTTTACACCGTGGACGTTATCTTGCTCTTTACAAGCACTATAAAAATCGTCTATAAACCTTTTATAAATTTGGTCAACGTCATCGTTATCAGTCCCATAAAACTTTAACTGTCTAACTTTATTTAGCAACGTTTCGTGTCCTTTCCAATCATCTTTTAAGACTTGCATAAACTGCTCAAAACTAATAAGTTTTTGGTCAAAAACGATTGTTTTAATAGCATAAAGTGAGTTTACGGTATCAGCAACGCCCCCGGCGTGTGGCGAATAAACGTTATAGATAGGTCCACACTCATTGTAAGAACGTGCCTTTTCTATACAGCCGTCCACGAACAACGACACGACCGACGTGGGCGTGTTTATGTTTTGCTCTTTTTTTTGGTCTAAAACTAAGCCTTCTTTAACACGGTCGCAAATGGCTTTGACCTGACTAAATAAGTCTTTTTTATACGCTTGATATAAATCTTCAAACGAAGAAAAGTTTACGCTTTCAAACGAATTTAGAGTTGTTTTTTGTAGTAATGCTAACGTATCGAACGGATAATACATAAAATACGTTCTGCCCGGTATCTGAACTTCCCAACAGCCGTCGTTGGCAAAGTTTGTAGCTTCACTTTTTTCGTAGCCGTAACCGGTAAGCGCTTGTAAAATGAGTTCTTCATTGTATATTGCCACCGTTCCGCCACCGTGACGGATAACCCGTGCAACCTTGTTTAATAGTTTAGCGCTAGTTTTTCGGTTAATCCTGACCGTTATAGGAAAATCGGATATGGAAAGTTCTTCAATAATATCTAAGACAAGGTAAGTTACTTGGTTTGTAACGTCTTTGCCGTTTTTGTCAATACCCGATAAAACTATGTTTTGGTAATGCTGTGCATCGCCCGACCCTAGCGGAGTGTCCTTTTCTATCCATTCCGTTCCCTTTATAAAAAACGACGCTAATATTTCACGGGCTTGTTTTATTGTAATCGTGCCGTTTTTTAAGTCGTTTTCTAAATAATCACCTAAAATAACGTCTATTCTGCCAATCCCCGGCCAGTTGCCCGTAAGTCTTAAAAACGAAAAGATAAACCACAGCGATTGCACCGCTTGATAAAAGTTTTGTGCTTTCTTAAAAGGAACTTGCAATAAGTTTTGATAAATTTCAGGCTTTGCCGTCTTGGTTGCTTGTAAGTAACGTGCGTGATAAGTGCGCATACAATCTATAACGTTAAGTAGACTCTTCAAAAACCTTATCTGTCCGTCCTTTAAGCCTTTTTCGCTAAGTTTTTTATTTATTTGCTCTTCATAATACACAATGCCTTTTTCTATTGCAGTCTTGTAGTTTACGGTAAGGTGGCTAATACTCCAAAAAACGTATTCCCCCTTATACGTTACGGGAACCATATGCTTTGTTGCGCCAAAAAGCGTTGCCGAACCAGAAACCATTTCGTTTTCAGTAATGCGAATAGGTGCTTTTTCCACGATTTGCCTTATCATAAAATCATATTGTTCAAGATTGCTTAATCTTTCAAAACTTTTGTCGGTTTCGTCTATGTTTACCGTGCTTTTAATTTGTTCACCGTACTTTCCCGAAAGTGATTCGTAGGCAAATTCACGAGTTTTTGCTTTAAGTCTTTTGGGTCGGTTTTGGCACGAGGCTGTTGGAAATTCCATACTTTCCCCCCTTATTTTTATCTTTATTATATTATACTGTAATAAATTATAAAATTCATTGACTATTTTATTCGTTTTTTGTATTATATTATTATAATGAAAAATATCAAAATAGAAAGCGTTTATGTAAAATCAGTTTTTCACGGCAGTCTTGACGGAAGTTATGACGGCGTGTTTCACCAAAAAATTTTATCCACCTTATCCGTAGTGCAAGCGTTAGAGGGTAGTTATGAAGTTTCAATAGATGGCTCTAAGGTGTTTTCGACGGGAGAGGGCGGTGTCTTTATTGCACCTAAGTCCACCGTGCAAAAAATTATGCACCGCAACGGACAAAATGGTAAAATGACTGCACAATGGGTATTTATTGACGCTTTTTTAAACGACGGACTTAGTTTTGACGAAATCTTTTCTCTCCCCGTTATTTTGGATAAAAAATATAATCAACGTATTGAACGGCTTATCAAGGGCATAAGGTTTGAATCCGACTGCTTTGAAAAAACTAAACACGCAATATCTATTCTTAAAATATTATATGAAAACGCTTCTTTTAGCAAAAAAAGAAATTCTATAAAAGATAAAATAGAAAAGTTTGTTGACCAAAACTATCGTGAAAATATTACGGCAACCGATATTGCAAAAGCGCTTTACTGCTCTCCTTCACAAGTTTTTAAGCATACTAATAAGTTTTTTAATCTTTCCCCTGCAAATTACATAAACGGCATTAGACTTGCAAAAGCAGAAAAATTGCTTGCCTTTTCTGATGATGACGTTACAAAAATTGCTCTTTCCGTCGGGTTTTATGACGTTTGTTATTTTTCAAAACTCTTTAAAAAGCGTTACGGGTTAAGTCCATTAAATTATAGAAAAGATTTTATTGTAAAAAACAGTATAAAATAAATTCATATAACGAATAAATGCGTTTGCTTGTAAGCGAACGCATTTATATTTTTTTGTTGCTTTTTCCTTTACAATAATTCTTTTACTGCGGTTGGGAAGTCTAAATAGTTATCTATTTTTATAAAGTTAAAATCAGAGTTGTAAACGCTTTCATCGTTTCCACCTAAACCGTAATCATCGCCAACAAAAACGACTTGGTTGTGATTATATCCGTTTTCCTTACAATATAGGTCAAGCGCATAATATTTATTAAAGGGTCTTGGTGCCATATCGAACGATGACGAACCACCCACGAAAACGTGATAAGTTGGGAACGCACTAGCAACTTCGTTATAAATTTTTCTACGTTTTGACCTATCGGGGTCAAAGGAAAGTTTATCTTCAAGTAGCGCTTTCGTGCCAAGTATTGGGAAAGTTATTGCTCCCGACGGGTGAAATTCTACGTTGTTTCCGCTAAACGTGGTGAAGTTGAATTTTTTTCTAAGCTCTGTAATTTTTCTTTCGGCATCTTCTTTATCGCACGGTAAAACTTCATCTCTAATTATTTCCATTTCGCCCGTAACTGTATTATATTTTCCGTATTGAAGACCGTAATTACCTATTATATCAATGGGGTAACGTTCCATTTGATTAAATATTCGCATTACTTGTCCTGCACCTACCATTAACAGTTTATACTTTTTATTAAGTTTATCAAGCGTCTCTCTATTCGCAGTGCAAAGTGGTTGCTTATGTTGGGTAAGCGTTCCGTCAAGGTCAAGTGCTACTACTTTTATGCTTTTTACGTCCATTATAACTGCCCACCGTTAATATCGTAATTCATCCATAAAACAGTATATCTATCTTTAAGGTCTTTTGCGTATCTTATCGCATCGTTTATTTTTTGCTCTCCGTAAAAGGAATAAAACTCATTTATATCGTATCCAACAGGACTTAAAATATCCAAAATTTGTTGTGCTGACGGCATTTCTTTTAATACTTTTTTAATTTCTTGTTGCTTTTCTTTGTATATAATTGCTCTATTTTTTGAATACGTACCTAATTTTTCTTGCAATTTTATACAACCGCTTGCAACAGAGCCGTAAACTCTGTTTAACTCGTTTTCTTTTTGTGTTTGTTCTTGAACGTATTGCACACCGTCAAACGCTTGATTTAAAAGTTTTTCCCTAATCTGTGCGGTTATCACGGTTGAATAAGCTACGTCTATTCCGTGCGGAAAATATTCTTGTCCTTTAACAATGCCCGTGATTTCAAAAAAGTGTGAAAGATGGTGTTCACTGCCAGACGCTGGACGTGAAGAGCCTGCAAAACTCATCATAATTCCAACAACTACAAGCGCTTCCATAAGAATTTTTACACTTTC